>JAYVDQ010000166.1:0-8140 GCA_043749325.1 Chloracidobacterium sp.
TCAAACCGGGCGTACCGCCAAACTCAGCGGCAAACCCATTCGTGACAAGTTGGACCTCACTAATAAACGTGTCGGAGATCGGCATCAATCTAATCCCGCCGCGATCCGCTTGCGTATTGCTATTTCCGTCAAGCTGATAATTTGTGCGGCGGGTGTAACCGTTAGCATTGATACGCGGGACGCCAAATTCGATATTTGGCCGGCCCGTAACGTTCGCCTGTAGGAGCGCGTAATTGTACGGGTTGCGTGAAACGAGCGGAAGATTTTGCGTCTCGCGTGCGTTCATCACGCGTCCAACGTCGATCTTGCCGGGATCTGCAATTGGAGCGTCGGAAGTAACTGTGACCGTCTCCGACACACCGCCCGCCTCAAGCGAGGCGTTTACGGTTGCCGTCTGCCCGGTCGTCAGCGTAATGCCTTCACGGACAAGGCGTTTGAAATTTGCCGCCGCTATCGTCACGCGATAGTTTCCCAGCGGGAGCAACGGGACGCGGTACACACCGCTCTCGTCGGTCGTCAACGCGCGTTCAACACCGGTGTCGATATTTCGAACCGTGATAGTCGCATTCGGCACCGCAGCCCCGGCAGCGTCCGTAACAACGCCTTCGATCTGTCCGTTAACAGCTTGCGATTGCCCATTAACCCGAAGAACGCCGACGGCGGCCAATGTCGAAAACATCAAAAGCGATAAAACAAATCTCGTCAAAACAAACGTCTTGCTCATAAACAAAGATCTCCTTAGATTAGTTAAAGAATACGAAATAATACGTCATCAAGTCTTTGCAGGTTTCAGAACACCTTATTCGAGGATGCGTGATTACCTCAAAGACCGATTCCGAACGGCCAGCCCTTTATGTTTGTCGGTGCTCCCAACAAAGTTGTAATACAGCCTTCACATGAATGTCAAGGAATGGTAACACCGGACTCAATAATTTTCTACTTTCAGCTCGCCGAGCCGAACTTTCGAGCCAACACCAACCCAATGGCACCGGTAAGAGTGGGCGAGTCCCCAAGCGAAGACGGTATTAGATCAGTAGGCGGTAGCCCCGCCCGGACGCTGCGTTCCGCGATCCGGTGAAACTCGTCCGCAAATAGATCCCAAGCCTGTGTGATCCTGCCGCTGACCACGACGACCTGCGGACTCAGTCCGACTATAAGATTAGAAATACCATTTCCTAAATAATACGCGGTTTCCTTCAGCGCGAGTACCGCGTGCTTTTCTCCGCAGATCGCAAGCTCGATCAGATTGGCGATATTCATATCGTTCTGCTTTATATCGTCTTGCTTTAACAACTTCCGGTATCGTTCGATCATGGCCTTTTCCGACGCATATGCCTCCCAGCATTCCCTGCTTCCGCATGAACATTCGACCGGTGCGTTATCCCCGGCGATCATATGACCGAATTCACCGCCGGCCCCCTTCTCGCCGCGATAGACCTGGCCATCGAAAATTATTCCGGTTCCGATGCCTTCGCCGATGAGAACCATCACAAACGCATCGATTTTACGGATCTTTTCATGCCCAAACCACAATTCCGCCAACGCCGTTGCATTCGCATCGTTCTCAACAATTACAGGTAATTTGGTCTCCGCCTCAATCCGCTGGCAGATATCCCAATCACGCCAATTAAAGTAGGGAACGTGAAAGATCCGTCCAAGCTTCTGATCGACCAGACCCGGAACGCTCATTCCGATTTCGAGACCGTGCCCTTCATACTTTGCAGCCATGCGTTTTACCCGCTCCAATATCTGGTCGGTCATAAATTCCATGTTGGGCGACGTAGAAAACGTCTCGTGCTCAATCACTTTGCCGGCCAGGTCCGCAACCGCAACTGTCGTTGTGCGAAGCGTGACGTCGATGCCAATGGCAACCGGCGTGTCGGTCTTGAGTTTGAACAGGGTCGGCTTTCGTCCGCCCGACGAACTACCCTCACCGATCTGAACGATCAAACCAGCCGACACCAGATCATCGGTGATCACCGAAACCGTGGATCGATGCAGAGCCGTCTCACGCGCAATTTCCGCTCGAGAGATCGGGGAACGATCGCGGACATAGTTCAAGACGATCTGCCGATTTATATCGCGGATAGTATTTGGTCGGGCGATTTGGGACTTCGCCTTATGTAAATTTATTCTCTTCATTACCAGATCGCTAAATTATCGACCACGTCTTTGAAACTCTATTGATTGTCTTGAAAAGTGCCTGGGAAATTACTTAGTTGTGAGTCCAGACAAACTGATTATTATTCGGATTCATTTTTTTTTCAATCGATGGCATTCACTTTGTGATGTTGGAGGTATCTTTCAGGCAAAACCAGAGTGTCGTGGTTAACCCCAGATTACGCATCAAAAAAAACGGAGGAGTGTCTAATTTGGGTTGCCGGTTGCAGTGCTGGCAACGGACACTCTCCGCGCGTCCCGCGGAAAACTCGGCGATCTCCGGGTTAAAATATTCGAAACGCCGCATGCCGCGGAGTGGCGCCGAGGAATTGATTCGTGCATTCGTGGCTAGTTCTTTTTTTAGCCACGAATGCACGAATAGTGAGCCGCTTATTCACGCTGCCGAATCTATACAAATCTCTCCATTTTTCTCTAAACTAAAATTCTATTGCGTAATCCGCGTTAATCTCACGGAGCCTGTCGTGACGTCTCGAAAAGCCCGTTAGCAATAGTCAAGTCCGATGAAAACCACGCTCGATATCTTTCATCGAAAGCCGCAAAATAACCGGCCGCCCGTGCGGACAGGTGGTCGGCGAACTCGTCAGCAAAAGCCGGTCGATCAGCCAGTGCATCTTCTCCGGCGTGAGCTTCATATTGATCTTGACTGCGGCCTTGCACGCGAGGCTCGCGGCAATGTCGTCACGCAGCGTCGATTTTGGCGAGCCGCGTTTTTCCATCTCGATGGTATCGAGAATTTCCGAGAGGAGATTGCGAGCCTCCGATGCCGGCAGATCGGTCGGAATGCTTTTTATCGCAATAGTTCGGCCTGACAACTTCATCACGCCAAATCCTAGTGTTTCGAGGTCGTCCTCGATCAACTGAAACGATTCGGACTGAGCCGGCGACAAATCTATCGTTTCGGGCAGGAGAAGATTTTGCGACTCTATCGGGCGCTCGGTCTCGCTTTTGCGGTATTTGTCAAAAAGTATGCGTTCGTGAGCAACGTGCTGGTCGATCAGGAGCAGGCCTTCGTCATCGACGGCGATAATAAAGCTGTCATGCATCTGGCCAAGCGGTCGTATTTTTGACGCGGATATCTGCTCGACCTCGACCGCCTTCGCGATCTTTGCCGCGGAATTTACAGGCGGCAGTTCTGCGTATCCGGCTATAGCATTTCGGGCCTGTCCGTGCTCAATCCGTTCAAACTCAACCGGAACGTTTATCTCGTCTCGATCAAATAGTTCAGTCGATAGGCTTTTAGAAAATTCAGACGTCGGAAATTCATCCTTTGCTTGAACTTCCTGGTCTGGACACTCCACCTGTTCAGCGACCGCTCCCCAATCTACCTTCGTTTCATGACTAAATTCGATACCCGCTTGTTCATATTGCGGAGACTCCTCAATTGGATCACTCGCAACGAAAGGAGTATCTGAAACATAAGATTCAGGTCGCGCGTCGCCGGTAATGCCCGCCCTCGCAAGAGCGGCCCGGACGGCCTCGGCGATCACGTCTTTTACAGCCTCGCCGCGCCGAAAGCGTATCTCAGTCTTTGCCGGGTGCACATTGACATCGATCTCTTCGAGAGGCAGTTCGAGAAAGAGAAACGCGACAGGATAAACGCCATGCGGCAGGACGGAGCGATAGCCTTCGAGCAAGCCGCCGGCGATCGTCTTGTCGCGGACAAACCTGTTATTGACAAAGAAATACTGTGCATCGCGGGTCGTCCGACGCTCACGCGGGGCGGATACAAACCCGGTCACACGGGCAACAAATTCCCGTCCGCCGTTGACCGGCAAAAGGCTGTCCAGAAGCCCCGCTCCAAATATCTGAAACGCCCGCTCCCTCAAATCCTTTGCCGGCGACACCCGCAGCACCTCGCGGCCGTTGTTCATCATCGTAAAAGCGATCTCAGGATGAGCGAGTGCGTAATGCGTCGCGATGCCGGTCAAATGATAATTTTCGGTCGCCTCGGAGCGCATAAATTTTCGTCTCGCGGGAGTGTTGAAAAAAAGATCGCGGACAGTAATACTCGTTCCCGTGTCACGGGCGGCATCCTTAACATCGATCAGTTTTCCGCCCTCGAGGTTGACTCGAGTCGCAACCGGATCATCCTTGGTTTTTGTGACCAGCTCGACCTTTGCAACTGAGGCGATCGACGCCAAAGCTTCACCGCGAAAGCCGAGCGTACCGATCCGGCCAAGATCTTCGAGCGTCTTGATCTTTGACGTGGCGTGCCTTTCAAAGGCGAGTATTGCGTCATCGCGGCCCATTCCCTCACCATCGTCACTGATACGCATCAGACGGCGGCCACCGAGTTCAATATCGATCTGGATCCGCGTCCCGCCGGCATCAATGGCGTTCTCGACAAGTTCTTTGATGACGGACGCGGGCCGCTCGACGACCTCGCCCGCCGCGATCTGATTTGCCAAATTATCAGGTAAAATCTTGATCTTATTCATTTTAAAGATAGACCAGCCTGTGTCCGCGATCGTCGAGGTCGATCGCGCTATCGATCCAATCGACGAAATTGAAACCGTAACGATTCAGAAAATACGTGATATTCAGCGACCTTTCCTGAAGATGCTTGTGCGGCAAAAGGGCCGTGAACATTGCTTCGATCTGCTGTCGGGTCACTTCGTCTTTGCGTACCTGAACGTTGTGAAACTTATGCCGCATAGCATCAATATGATAGATGATCTTACGTCGTCGTTTTGCCAGATTTTCCGCGAGTGTCGCATCGATCCGCGAAAGATCCTGATCGAGCCGATTCAGTTGAGCATTTATCTTTTCCTCGACATCGGCAAAGATTTTGGCCGAATCCGCGTTTAGATACTCCTCGACAATCTGCGGAAGCAGATTGTCGAATCCTTCGAACAAGTCCGTCAATTCGAGGTCATATTTCGCGAGCGTCCTGGCATTTTTGGATTCGACAAATGTGAAACTCTGCCTATGAAGTATCGGCGTTGCGGGCCGATCAAGGATCCGGTACACTTCGCCGCTTTGAGCAAAATAGGCGATCTCGGCGGCACCGCCGAAATAACAAACGGTCGGCAAAATATAATCCTGAACGACCGATCGAAGCACGACGCTCGGGCTGAAACGAATAGGCTCGCGGTCGGCGATCTCGGCAAGCTCATCCAGTGTGAATTCCTGCGAGCCGTCTTTTTTTCTGAAGGTACCCTTTTCAGTTTTCTTCAAAGCATTTCGCGTGTCGTCGGCGGCCTGCCAAAAAAGCGGAAAATAATCTTCAGCGACATGGACCTGTGCCGCGTAGCCATCGGCGACGAGTTCGTCGCTGCGCTTTCTCAACGCATCGACGATCTCCGCCGATTTCTTGATCGCCTCGACATAGATCGGGGCCGCCAGCCGCTTTAACTTCTCGTTCAACGGACAAAGAATGATAAGCCCGCGCTTTCCCACGAGCCGCGTCAACAGCTTTCCAAATGCATCGCCAAAATACTCATCTGGTTTCCAACAGTCTTCTAAGAGCGTGCGAACCTCGTCCGTAAATTCGGTCGGCATAAGAGAATCGATCAGTTTCCGAATGCCTTGTTTGATCGTTTCATCAAGCTTGATATAGCCAACCGGTAGATTTTCGTGACAATGGTTCGGTTCGGTCTTAGATTCAACCAGCTCGCCCTTGCGGCCTATAACAAATGTTCTCGAAACCTCTTCAAAATCATGATCTTCCGTTGCAACCCAGAAAACAGGCACAGCCTTGAACCCTTGACCCCGGAGGCATTCGGCTGCGCGGATCGCCGAAAGCGCTTTGTAAATCGTGTACAGCGGCCCCGAGAATAATCCCGCCTGCTGCCCGGTGACAACCGCTACCGCATCGGGCGAGCGGAGCATTTCGATATTCTTAAGCGTCTTCTCCCCGGCACCAAATTTGACATTGATCTCGGTCAGGGCTTCGCAAAGAACGTCCCGATCAGCCTTGTAGTTTGCCAGAACTTCGGGGATAAATTCGGAAATCTGGTCGTACGACGTGATAGCATTCGGATAGAACCTCCTGAGCGAAACAGGATCGCGTTGATATTCGATAAAAAGCCGTGATTGATGCGGAATTTCGGAAAATGGCAGTTCCGAGACTTGAACTTTTCCGCCTGTCGGGTCGCGGGCGATCTCTTGCTTCAAAATTTTGACTCCTATTTATTAAAATTATAGGTTCCAATCAAGCAAGTTCCAAGTTCCAAACAAAAAAGAGGCGACCGGAAAGGCTCCGCCTCATAGAAATCCTTAATTTCGTCCCGGTCAATTACTAATAACCATGGATGCGGGGGGCTCTGATAGAGCCACAGCGGAGCGTTCGATGCGATAAACCCCCGACGAATGCGTAGCCGCAAATATCCGGTTCGGATCCTGGGGATCAAAGGCCATAGACCAGATCCTGCGGCTCACGAGCTTCATATCTTTGGTGTCAACCCGTTTCCATTTGTTGCCGGCATCCGTGGAAATAAAAACACCGCCGTCGCCTTCGAGAGCGCTGGAGAGCAAAATCTCATCCGTATTATTAGGATTGATCAGAATACTCGTGAAATTACCCAGGGGAAGATTTCCGCCGCGCCGCAGCCATGCTTGTCCGCCGTCCCGGCTCAGATAGAACGCCTGGATGGTACCAACGTAAATGTAATCAGGACGTTTTGGGTCGGACATGATCGAACCAATTGGTATATTATCAACCGCACCGCCTGCTTTTGCCCATGTTTTACCGTTGTCTCGAGATACAAGCACGCCCGAGGTAGCCGTGCCGATCCAAAGAGTCTCCGGCCGGGCGGCCGCGACATGGACAACAAAAATGTTTTCATTCACGCCCAGACCAAGCGATATTTTTTCCCAACCCTTCGAAATGTCGTAAGTTCTGTAAAGCCCGTTGTCCGTCCCGGCCAGAAGTCCACCCTTGATACCGGGCAGTTCCTCCAGCACCTTGACCTTTTCAGTCAAGATCGGGATCAATTTCGGACCCGGAGCTACGAGAGGCGTCGTCGTCGTTTTGGCCGTGACGATTGCGGGCTTTCGAATCGGTTTTTTCGCCACGGATTTTACCGCCGGCCTGGCCCTTGGTTTGACGGGCGGTTTAGGCGCTACCATTTGCGTCCACGAATTGCCACGGTCCACAGAGCGGAAGAGACCGACATTGGTTCCCAGATACATAAGGGCCGGATTTGCCTCATCCTGACGCACAACAAACGGGCGTATGCGGGTAACATCGAGCCCCTTGCCCTGCTGCCAGGTAAGGCCGCCATCGCTGCTGATAAAGAAAAATCCACCCCCGGTGGCGGTGTTATGTGTTGCCGCGTAGAGCCGGTTGGGCTGTTGCTTATCGGGAGTAACGAAGTAAGTGAAGCGGCTTGAGAAATTACCGCTCGACTGGACAAAATTACGTCCCCCGTCATTCGAAACCATGACGCCATAATTGTTGGTTGCGATAAATACCCTGTTCGGTTCATCAGGATGCACGGCAATCGAATTTATCTCCAGTTCACGCGTCGTGGTAATCGACCATGCTTTGCCGCCGTTGGAACTCATCCAAAAACCTTCGGTGGTGGCGGCATAGATCGTGTCCGGCATCGTCGGATGCTGCATAATGTCGCGTGTCCGGCGTGAGGACGAAGGAATGCCAGGGAACTTTGACCATTTCGTACCGCCATTTATCGTTTCATAGATGCCGCTGCACGCCGAGGCAATTACATGCTCCGGATTGCGGGGATCAATACTGACCGCAAAAACATCGGAATCGTCGATCATCCCGTCCCGGATTAGGCTCCAGTTCTTGCCGGCGTCGATTGATTTGTACGGCCGGTACTGCGTGCCGGCGTAAATGACGTTGGTACCACGCGGATCGATCGCAAGCGAATCGATGTCCACCGGCATGGTCGGCGAGATTATTTTCTCCCAATCCGCTCCGGAGTTATTAGATCGAAATGCTCCACGTCTCGTGCCCGCGATCAGGACATTTGGGTCAAACTTCGATTGGGTC
>JAYVDQ010000167.1:0-3920 GCA_043749325.1 Chloracidobacterium sp.
AGCGAGGATGACAACACCCGTTAGCGGTATCGTATAGCTGCCGGGGATCCGCCGCGAGACCCACAGTCCTGCCCCGATAATTATTAGCACAAGAAGTCCGAGCGGCAGTTTTGCGGCGATGATCGCGGGGAAATAGTAAAAAGGGCCTTTACTGTAATAGAGGTCGCCAAAGAATAAGATGGAACTCGCGTTACCTTCCGCTCCTGCCCGGATAGTGTCGGCCATTCCCCAAACATACGCACGCGGGAACAGGTGCAGGTCCGACATCAGATTCAGCCCGGTTCGGAAGATCGGCGTCTTGATGTCCGCGATGTTTGCGGCGAGCGGGCGGTTGAAATGCTCGTCGCTCGTTACAGGGCTCTCGCTGAACCTGAAAAGGTAAAAGCTCCACAGCACGATCACCGCCCCGACGATGACGGCCGCGACCGCACCCAGCCGTTTCAGACGATCCAGCGGTTTTGATCCTTTCATCCAAAAGGTCGCCGTTACGAACCCGATCAAAATTACGGCCGCGAGAGTAACGACGCCCGAGTGTTTGGCACCCAATGTGAGGCCGAGAGCCAAAGCCGCGAGAACGTAATCTACGACCCGCCCCGAACGAAACGCGGCCAACGCCGTCAAAACAGCCGTCGATGAGAGAAGTGCGACGGGTAGGTCGGTCATCACTACCGGGAAATGCGCGGCGACCGTCGGATCGATCGCCAAAATCGCCGTGGCGGCCACCGCGATGATGTCGCCGAACACCCGGCGAACGGCAAACGCGAACAGTAGAAGCAGCAATCCGTTCAACGCGAACATCGCAGTCCGCGCACAACTCTGGATCAGATCGGCATCGTTGTTTACAAAGACGTCGTTCTCGACAAAACGCCGCTCGTCGTACTTGTCACTGAATTCACGGAACGGTGAACCATGAAATCCCTGCGCGGAAACAAATGCCCCGACCCAAAGCTTAACCAGTGGCGGATGCTCCGGGTTCAGCCGATAGTCGCCCGTCTGAACGTACAACGCACCCGCTCCGATGTGATACGCCTCGTCGAACGTGAAGCTGTCGAGGCTGGTGGTGATGTTCGAGCGAATTATCGCCGCAGCGACAATTGCAACGACCACTGAGACAAATATCAGATTTTCAGCCGCGCTCGACCGGTCGGTTGACCCGACCGGACCTCGTGATTCATTTTCCATATTGTTGATCACTGAACCTGCCCCAATGTTCGTCGTTACAAGCTAAAAAAGTGTACCTTTGTCGTCCGCACCCATCATCGCCTTTCTGACGAGCGGGATCGGCGGGCCACCGTATGAGAGGAACGTATCGTGAAATTGCTTCCACGCCGCGCGGCCACCGCGCGAAGCGCACCAATCCTCGCGCAGCTTGCGGATCATCAGCTTGCCCATCGTATAATTCAAATACGCGGGGTCGAATGTACCGCGGTTTGCCTGCTGTTCGGCGTTTGCCTCGTCCTGAAATCCCTGTTCGATGAACATCTTTTTCGATTCCTCGACCTTCATTCCCTTGATGTGGAGACCGATGGCGGAAATGAACCGCACATTTCGCAGCAACGCTTCCTGCAACTGGCCGATATGCATTTCCGGATCGTCACCGCCGAGACCGGCGTCATGCATCATTTCTTCGCAGTAATGCGCCCATCCCTCGGCAAACGCATAGCCGACAAAGACCTGGCCAAATTTGGATTTCGCCCGATTGGCATGCAGAAACTGTACGAAATGGCCCGGATAAACTTCATGGGCTGAGGTGAAAAGCAAACTTCCCTTTCCCGGCACATACTCGTCTTGCTTCTTCTTATCCCATTTAGGGTCCGGCGGCGAGACGTAGTAGATGGATGGCAGATTTGTCTCGTACGGGCCCGGAATATTGATGTATGCGAAATTCCACGCCTTGTAAGGCGGAGCCTGCGCAACCTTTGCCTCCTCGGTGCCCGGAATGGTCAGCAGGTCTTTATCAACGATAAATTTACGCAGGTCGGCGAGTTGATTTGTGGCGGCCTCGACGACACCCTTACCCGGAGCCTTGTCGGCTGACGCCTTGGCCATGCACTCGGCGAGCGTTTTGCCCGGAGCCCATTTGTCGCATTCAGCCTTAAGCGCGTCGGTGTTACGCTGAATATCTGCTTTGGCGATCTCCTCAAGTTTTGGGAGGTCTATATCGACTCCCTCAGTTTGCTTGAGCATCAATTTGAACTTGTCCGGGCCAAGAGGAAAACTGTCATTCGCCGTCTTTTCCTGCTCACCCAGCCATGCGTCAAAATCCTTTATCGCCTTTACCGCCGCGTCATTTGCCGCCTTGAAATCTTTCTGCGACGCTTCGTCCTTGACCGGTTCAAATACCTTTACAACGTCTTTTGCATAAAAATCCGCGAGACCGCCGATCGTCTGACGGCCTATCTTGACGAGATTTTTGGCCAACGGCAGCTTCATGTTGGCCTTGATGTGGCCCAAAGCCACAGGCACATTCTTCGCATAGGCCGTATAGGATTTTATCCGGGTTTCGAGCGGAGCATATGCACGCGAAACATAAACATCCGGGTCGAGGGCGTCCGAATAATAATTCGGGTTCGTGTGCGGATAATCCACCGTTTCTTGCCAGAAGATGTCTTTGTCGATCTGCGAGATCAGATAATCGCGCTCAAATCGCTGGCGCTCGTCGAGGTCGGCATCCTTAAATGCCGAGGCCTTTTCACGCTCGGCCTTGAGCCGGGCGATGTCCTTTTTCAGACCCTCCTCGCTCCAGTCACCGAGCTTGCCGTCGTATTCGTGCTTCCCGGAATAGATCGCAAATGACGGGTTGGCCGCAAAATAATCGTTCAGAAACTTATCGACATAGCCATCCCAATCCACTTTGCCGGCGGTGGCGGTGTTCGCCGGCTGATTGGAGGCCGTCTTTGGCTGGCAAGCGGCAAAAACAGAGATCGCGACGATAAAAATGACGAATGTTAGTGTTTTCATAAGGCTAATACGCAAAATTCTGTATTGGGTTTTTAGGTTCATCAATTTTACTTGATTTCGGAGAGAATACTGAAATCGTCGCGCCAGACCCAGGATTTGCGTAAAATGAAAGGCGTCTTTAGACTTAGCGGTATGAGCTTACTAGATACGATAATTGCCGATCTGACAGCGGCGATGAAGGCAAAGGATGCGGATAAACTCTCGACGCTGCGAATGGTCAAGGCCAATCTGATGAACCGCAAGATCGAAAAGGGCGGCGAACTCGCTGACGACGAAATATTGAAAGCGCTGCAATCATTGGTCAAGCAGCGGCGTGATTCGATCGAGCAATATGAAAAGGCCGGCCGCTCGGACCTTGCGGCAAAAGAGGCTGTGGAGATCGAGGTGATCGATGCTTATTTGCCGCAGGGGGCAACAGCCGCAGAGATCGACGCGGCAGTCGCAGCGGCAGTTGCAGAAACCGGGGCTGCGTCAATGAAGGACATGGGTACAGTGATGAAAGCGGCTCTAGCACATCTCGCCGGTAAAACAGCGGATGGCAAAGCCGTCAGCGACGCGGTTAAAGCGAAACTTTCCTGACTGGAACGCGGGCACCTTGCCCGCAAACGCCGGTTCAGCCTAGTTCTAGGATTTTATTAGCCTGTCATATTCCGCGTGAGTGCCGATCCAGAACCAAAGGATACCTTCAGGTTTTTCTCTTCCAAGCGCGCGGTATTCACGGCCAACACGGACAGACCATAGTTCTTTACCGACCTTCTTGAAATGCAGGGAGGGATGTGTCTCGTTTAGCTTTAGCAGTTCGTAATTCTTGTCGGCGAGCTTTTGAATCTCTTTTGGCAATTGCCGGTACTGATTCCAAAAACGTGGAAGAGTCAGGTGTTTCATAGCGGCTTGGCAAGTCCCGCTTCGTATTCCGCATCGACCTCGGCGAGCAAATGGTCGAGACGGCCGGCTTCGAG
>JAYVDQ010000168.1:0-11049 GCA_043749325.1 Chloracidobacterium sp.
GCTTTCAGAATGATCTCCAGAGGTGTCCTTGCACCTACCGTAACGGCAACGTGATTGTAGGTCGCAGCGGCAAAACCCTTGGCCGCGGCGACATCGACCTTATAATTTCCGGGCGGCAGCAGGACAAAGATGAAGTTGCCGTCCGAATCGCTCGTAGTGGTCTTGGTAAAGCCGGTGTCCTGGTTCTTCGCCGTGACCGACACTCCAGGAACAACCGCGCCGTTGGGGTCGGCCACGTGGCCCTCGATGTTGCCGGTTGTCGATTGCGACTGGGAGAACGCCGACATCGAAATTAATACAATAATCAATGGAATCAATAGTTTACGCATAATATTTTCCTTTAGGGGCTAAGTTTATAGTCGCCAAATTGGCTCGATCCACACGGGATCGTATAATTGAAAGATTTCCTGAAATAATATGTTAGTTTGACGTGACGGGCAAGAATCGATGTTACGATTTTGTGAATTTTACATTACAAATTTTCACCTTCGACCCATTCTTCGCCATCCGCGTAAACCTCTTTTTTCCAGATCGGGACAGTGCGTTTTAGCTCACGGATAAGCCATTCGCAGGCGGCGAAAGCGGCTTTGCGGTGGGGTGCGGCGACGGAAATGACAACGCTAGTCTCGCCGATCTCGAGTTTCCCCAGGCGATGAACGATGCCGACGTTTGAAATCTCAAATTGCTTATGGACGACCTCGATGAGCTTTTCCATTTCCTTGATCGCCATCGGCTCATAGGCCTCGTATTCGAGATAAAGCGTCTCACGGCCTTTGGTATATTGCCTGACGTAGCCATCCAGAGTCACCGTCGCTCCACACTCCGGCGGGACGACGCGGCGGGCTACGCTTGTGATGTCGAGGGGTTCGATTGTGAGTTCGCAAAAATCCATGTCGCTTCCGGCGCGTTTTTGTCAGACGTCTAATTTTCGATACCACAGCAGTTGTATCTCATTCATCTCTGGCGGGTACGCGTCCTTATTAGCAAACCGCAATTCGCAGCCTTGACGAGCGTAAAATCGGCAGGCGGGAACATTGATATCTTGAGTTTCGATCACAAGTTCAACGCATTGCCGCTTGCGGGCCCAGATCGCGACTGCTTCAAATAAACGGTAGCCGACGCCGGAATGCCGGTGGGCGGGGTCAACACGCAGGTCCCAGAGGGAAACCAGATCTTCGCGAGACCCGAGCAGACCGAGCCCTGGGGTTTTCCAGGCCGCAACCGCTCCGCCGATCCGCTGATCGCCGTCGAACGCGGCGAATACTACCCAATTTGAAGTATCAAACCGGAGCGGCCAGCTCAGCGGGCGATCATCTCTGTCGTAGTCCTTACGATAAGGATCGACTGTTTCCTCTTCGAGGGTTAGGCTGGTTCCCGCCTGGCTCACCACAAAACGGGATCGCACCCAAAACGCGATCGATATTTTTTCATACTCCGTCAATGTTTCCATTGACTCTTCTATGATTTGGACTTGCACCGTTTGAAAACTATCCTTAAGCCACATTTGCGATGTCGATCCAGTCGGAGGTTAGTTCGATGAGATCCATTGACGTTAAATCTACGCAGTCAGCCCCCAGCGTTTTTCATTGATACGCCTCCGAAGTCTGGCGTACCGGTTCCTCTTATATACTACGTATTTCTGGTCTGCATCAGGCGTGTCTGTATTTTTTGTTACTACGCTAAACATCCAGTCACTGATAATCCCGGGCGGAAGCGAGTCGGCTATTCTGTTGTTCCAGGTAGTGAGAAACTTACCCCTTAAAACCTGATCAAACCCCAACCCGCAAAGAAAAGACCGGGGTCGGTACTCCGTTATGTCGAATCCGTTACCCTTTATCAGGCTACATATCTCCCCATATGAGAAGAAATTGATATGCGGGCTGACCGCGAGCGAATATTTGCCGTCGGCAGGGACGTCATTTTCAGTGGTCGTCTTACTTTTATTGAAATAGCCGTAGATCGCCGCCGCATCTATTCCGATCAAGAACAGTAATGCCTCAAAAAACGAAGTCACCTCGAATGGGCCGTAGCCATTTGGCAAGGTAATTATCATGCGCCCACCCACCGTGAGCTTACCTTTCAAAAATAAAAGCAATTCCTCAGGATGTTCGACGTGCTCGATCACCTCTGACGCGATTATCAAATCAAATCTAGCTGTTTGGTCGACCTCATCGGGGTACAAAAATGTCAAATTATCAACCCCGGCATTTTTCTTTCGGGCAAACTCGATACTCGATGCATCGTCCTCAACACCTACAAACCTAATACCGGGGAATTGCTTTGCCAGTGGTACCGTTAGAATCTCACCCGTTCCGCAACCGAAATCGAAAATATTCTTTGGTTTTTGATCTTTGATCGCTTTCTCAACATAATCGAGCCTTTTTACAATTCCATAGGAATTTTCGATCATACGCGTCACTCTTAATTCGGTATCAAGTACCTAGCCGCCGGAAACTGCTGTGAAGATTGCAAGTTCGTCGCCGTCCCTTAATATCTCATCGCCTGTCGCAAATTCCTGATTGACGGAAAAATGGAGTTTGTGGGCGGCAAGGCGTGGGTATTGGGCTAGCAGTTGGTCAAAGACAGTGTTTGCTGTCTTTTCGGACGACACTTCGACCTCACTAAACCGCCTTCCAGCGATGTCGGCGGTGGCTCCAAAGAATAATATGGTTACACGCATCTCAAATCCAAACCGATTTCCGAATGACTTAAACGACGATCCTTCATAAAATCGAAGTCCACAGTTCTTACAATCTGGCATAAAAAGAACATTATTTCTCAAATACCAGCGAAAATAGTTCTCTTTACAGCGCGGACATTTGACTGAGATCACCATAAAATTCGCCACAATGAATACGCCCCAGAAAAACAAAATCAGTGCAGCAAGATATCCACGGAGCCAAGTATCCCCGATGGGGAAAAGAAGAAGATGAACTGGAATAAGTGTCAACCCCGACCAAAAGCATACACGGCAGCGAAATCGAATCCGACTCCATTCGTTTTGAAATTGCTCGTCGTCCGCCATTTAATATCTTAGCTATTTTATCGCCCCATCGATCGGGCTTGACGCCGAGGCGTACAGACGCTTTGGCATGCGGCCTGAGAGATAACCGAGTCGGCCGGCCTGGATGGCGAGTTTCATCGCGGTCGCCATTTGGGCGGCGTCACCAGCCTCGGCGATCGCTGTATTCATGAGAATTGCGTCGGCTCCGAGTTCCATCGCTATACTCGCGTCACTAGGGACGCCGACTCCGGCGTCGACGATTATTATTGCATCGGGCAGTTGTTCGCGCATTATTCGTAAATTCGACGGATTTTGAACGCCCATTCCCGAACCTATCGGGGCCGCAAGCGGCATGACCGCCGGACATCCGGCGGCGAGCAGCTTTTTGGCCATTATCAGATCATCAGTGAAATAAGGCAGTACGATAAAGCCTTCTTTTACGAGTATTTTAGCCGCCTCGAGTGTCTGCTCGTTATCGGGCAGCAGCGTTATCGGATCGCCGATAACCTCCAGCTTGATCCAATTGGTTTCCAGGGCCTCGCGAGCTAGGCGTGCCGTGCGGATCGCGTGATCGGCGTCATAGCATCCCGCTGTATTCGGCAGGATTTTCATTTTTGGATCGAGATGATCGAGAAAAGATTCGGTCGCGCGCCCAAGCGGGACACGGTTGACCGCAACGGTGACCATTTCGGCCCCGGACGCGGAATGGGCAGCTTTCATTTCGTCATAAGAGCGATATTTGCCCGTGCCGATTATGAGTCTTGAATTAAATATTGTTCCCGCAAGTGAAAATTGATCCGTCATGGCTAGTTTAATTTTCACGCAAAGACGCAAAAAGAGCAAAGAATGAGGAGAAAAGGGGAAGAGGAGACGAGAATGTCCGAATAAGACCTATTCGCCGCAGATGAACGCAGATAACGCGGATAAAATCAAGAACTTGGCCTTTCACACCTCCCCTTCTCCTCCGCTCCTTTTCTCCCCGTCTTCTTCATCCGCCGCCGACGAAATGAACGACCTCGATCCTGTCACCATCGCCAACCACGGTTTGCGGCCAATCAGCGCGTCGGATGACGTTTTTATTCAGCTCAATAGCAATACGCTGCGACGGCAGAGAAAAAAGATCCAGCAGATGATCGAGATTGATCCCTCCCGGAGCTTCGCGGGTTTCGCCGTTAAGCAATATTTTGATAGTCGCCATTACGGTAATTTTCCGCTTTGGCTAAGGCAATTTCAAATTTGAAATTTGTTATTTGGAAAAGTTGGTCAACCGGGCGTGACGGCACGGCGGAGTTCGATCTCTTCGCCATCGGCTATGGCACGAATGAGTATTGCGGCTCGTCCGGCGTCAAAATGAGGCAATTGCATATGGACCTTGGCGAGGCCGTTCGCGTCCGACCGGGCATGGAAAATGACCGGGCGAAAGCTCGATCCGAGCACCTTTATCATGATCTCGGCACTACCCACGACCTTGCGCTCCGTTCCTCGGCAGACCATGACATTAACAGTTCGGCGATCGCCGCCCTTGAATTTCGATTCGCCTAAAAGCTCAAGGCTAAGTTTTTTGTTCGTCGGGCGCTCGATCCCGGAGAGCTCGCTGACGACGGCTACGGCCTCGGCAGGCAGGATCTCCTCTTCCTCGATAATGCTCACGCCTTCGAAAAGCGGTGCGTCGGCAAACAGGTCGGTTTCGGGTCGGCTAACAGGAACTATGGCGGGCGCGGCGGGTGTTTGAGCCGGAACAGGCGTGGGGACCGTTTTGAGAATCTGGGGAGAAGATGCGGGATGGACATAGTCGATCTCGATCTTCCCAACAGAAATGTGAGCAGTCGGAACGCGCTGGGCGGTCTCAGATACGCCGACTCGAGCCAGTGGCGGAGCAGGAGCGGATCTTGCGCGGTCCTTGCCAGCCATCTCCTGCAATTCACTGATCCTGCCGGCCTTGACGGCCGCGCAGATCAACTTGTGCTGCCGGCTCAACCGCTCGGTCAATTCTTTTTCATCAAAATTACCAGCAACCAGGTCATCGTAGGATGCACGCTTGCTTGCCAGGATCGTCCCCCCTTTATAGACGAGCGATACTATCAGCCGCGACTTCAAACCCTTGTCCTCGGTCTGAACGTGGTAGACAGTTTTGTTAAACTCTATGTCTGTATTGAAGCCTGAGATCACGGTAACTATTAATCTAAACGGAGCGGGAAAATGGCGTATTTTGGGCACTTTGTGCCATATTAAAGTTACCATACCGCGTCGTTTAGGGTCAACGAATAAATGAATTTGCCAGATTCCGGTGTCGAATGGGCATATAGGCAAACGCACGGGTTGACTGCCTTGACACTAAACACGCGCTTACCTTACGATTTAGCTTGTGCCATTATTCTCAAGGTTTTGACTTGAATTGTGGGCATTTCTACGGATTTTTTCCGTTTTGGCCTGGCCTCGGGCCGCGAGGATCAAATGTCTGACTACAACGTGTTCGATTACGTGCCGATCGCGATCATGTTTTTGGTTGCCGCCGGCTTTGGCGTCAGCCAATTGCTGGTGACGCAATGGATCGGCCCGCGAAAGCGGACGGCCGTCAAGCTCATGCCGTACGAATGCGGCAAAGACCCGGTAGGCTCGGCCCGCGACCGCTTTTCGATCAAGTTTTACACCGTCGCCGTTATCTTTTTACTGTTCGATATCGAAGTCCTGTTTATCATCCCGTTCGCGGTTGCCTTTAAGAGCCTGCTCGGCGAGGAGAAATTGAGCGGGGTGGCGTTTGGGACGATCGCGTTTGTCGAGATACTTGTTTTCGTCGCAACTCTGCTCGTCGGATATATATACGTTTGGAAAAAAGGCGTCTTCGATTGGGGCGTACAGGCACGTGCCGAGGTACGCGAAGAGGCCAAGTTGATGGCGAAACGCCGCCGCGAGGAGGAGGCTCAACGGAAGCTTGCGGCATAGAATGCGGTGCCTCTGACTCTGCATTCCGCACTCCGCGTTCCGCACTTGAATTATGGGTCTCGAAAATACATTATTTGAATCGCTGCCGGATGTCGTTACCGTCAAACTGGATGCCGTCGTCAATTGGGCGCGCAAAAGCAGCCTGTGGCCGGCGACATTCGGCCTCGCCTGCTGCGCGATCGAGATGATGAATACGGTTTCGGCCCGCAACGATCTTTCGAGATTTGGTGCCGAGACGTTTCGGGCTTCGCCGCGACAAGCGGACGTGATGATCGTATCGGGCCGTGTTTCGCGAAAGATGGCTCCCGTGCTTCGCCGCATTTACGACCAAATGCCCGAGCCAAAATGGGTTATCTCGATGGGAGCGTGTGCGACGTCGGGCGGCGTTTTTGATAATTACGCGATAGTGCAGGGCGTCGATAAGATCGTACCGGTCGATATTTATGTTCCCGGCTGCCCGCCGCGTCCGGAAATGCTCGTACACGCGATCATGATGCTGCAGGACAAGATCATGAAGGAATCGGTCAAGGATCGCCGTGACACATTCGAAGCCGAATCACGCGAATCGATCGTTCCTGGCACGCTGCCCGTGACCGAGGGCACCGCTTTGGAAAGAGAAATGGAAACGGAAGTTGCTGCCGGTGAAACGTCGCGGCCGTATTCTGTGCCTTCGCGTCACGAAAAACGGCGGTCGTCTTAGAAGGAATTTTTACCGCAGAGGCGCTGAGACGCAGAGATTTGGAAAATATCTTTTTGCCTCTGCGGCTCCGCGCCTCTGCGGTGTAGACTTTGTTATATGAGTGAGAAACTCCACGCTTATGTGGAAAAGCTAAAAGCAAAAAACGAAGCATGGGTCGTAAGCGTTACCGAGGGACACGGCGAGGTTACGGTTGTGGTTCCGCGTGAGGCGATTGTCGATGCTTGCCGTTTTCTCAAGGACAAGCATGGCTTTGACATGCTCGCCGATCTTTGCGGTTGTGATCGCGGGCCTGAGGACGATCCGCGTTTCGAGGTCAACTATCACCTCTTTTCGACCAAGCATTACAACCGCCTGCGTTTGAAAGTGCTGCTTTCCGAGGACGACCCTCACGTTCACACGGTGACGCATATTTGGCGTACGGCAGACTGGCACGAACGCGAAACCTACGATCTCGTCGGCGTGATATTTGACGGCCACCCCGATCTGCGGCGCATATTGCTGCCGTCGGATTTCGATGGCCACGCGCTCAGAAAAGATTATCCGCTGCGAGGCTATGAGCCTTATAGCTTAAATTAGTGACGAGTGATAAGTGACGAGGGACGAGATAACATCTTCCCTTGTCACTCGTCACTTGTCCCTGTTCACTATGGTTACTGCTATAAAAGATATTCCCAGCCAGTTTGAGGTGCTCGACCAGTCGCTTGAGTCAGAAATGACGCTGTCGATGGGGCCGCAGCATCCATCGACGCACGGCGTCTTGCGTCTCGACCTGCGACTCGACGGCGAGCTTGTCATCAAGGCCATTCCCGACATCGGCTACCTCCATACGGGCATGGAGAAACTCTTTGAATACAAGAAATACCAGCAAGGAATCGTCATCACCGACCGGATGGATTATCTGAATCCGCTGGGTAATAACCTCGTTTATGTGATGGCCGCGGAGAAACTGCTCGACCTCGAAATTCCCGAACGGGCTCAGGTCATTCGCGTATTGATGTGCGAATTGCAGCGGATAGCGTCGCACATGGTTTGGCTTGGAACGAGTGCTCTGGACCTCGGGGCGATGAGTATATTTTTCTTTTGCTTCAAGCAGCGTGAAAAGATCCTGAATCTGATCGAGGCCGCGTCCGGCGGGCGTTTGACGCCGAGCTATTTTCGCATCGGGGGTCTGATGATGGATCTTCCCGCTGGATTTGAACGCCGCGTGAAGCAGTTCATGGACGATTTTCCTGAGGCGTTGAATACATTTGAAACGCTCGCGACCGGCAACACCATCTGGCAAAGCCGCACAAAAGGCGTCGGCATCATTTCGGCCGAAGACGCGATCGATTGGGGTTTGACCGGCCCAAGCCTTCGCGGCAGCGGCGTCGAACTTGATATACGCAAAGCAAATCCCTATACGGGTTACGAAACCTACGATTTCGATATCCCGACCGAGCCGGATGGCGACGTTTGGTCGCGGTTTAAGGTCCGAATGCGTGAGCTGTACGAATCGCACAAGATCGTCCGCCAGGCTCTGGAACGTCTAAAACCGGGCCCGACAAAAGCCGATGCTCCAAAGATCGTGCTTCCCGACCGCGACGATATGCGTAAGCATATGGATTCGCTGATCCACCATTTCCTGATCGTCGCGGAGGGCTTTAACGTCCCCGCCGGTGAGGTCTATATGCCGATCGAAGCCTCAAAGGGCGAACTCGGCGTTTATATGAAATCGAACGGCGGCCCAAAACCCGAACGCGTCCATTTCCGGGGCCCAAGCTTTGTAAATCTTTCGGCGTTACCCATAATGAGCGAAGGCGAAATGATCGCGGATGTCGTAGCCATAATTGGCAGTCTGGATATTGTTTTGGGAGAAATTGATAGGTAGGAAAAACTATGTCTGACGAAAAGATACTTGAAACGCTGGTCAAGAAAGTTGATGGACTAGCTGACGATGCGAGGAGTAATTCTTTCAAGCTTGATCGTCTGGAGAATATGATCGACGGCCTAACATCTAATGTTAAAACTCTCTCAGGTCAGTTCAGCGATGTGGGCATTATGGCGATTGATGATCATAAGCGAGTCGGTAAACTTGAAGAACGAGTAGGTGTCCTCGAAGCCGAGGTTCATTAACGAATGGCAGCTCATACCGCGACAAGTTTTACAGACAAGGTTCTCGTCTCTGACGAGGTGGCGGAGTTTTCGCCTGCGATCGTTGACGAGATGAATTTGCACGTCGCGAAATATCCGGCTGAACGAAGCCGTTCGGCGTTGATACCCTTGTTGATGCTTGTTCAGAGCGAACGCGGTTGGATCGACAATCCGGGCGTTAATTTTCTGGCAAAGTTTCTGAATCTCGAGGTGACGGACGTTTGGGAAACGGCGACATTTTACTCGATGTTCAATCTGCGTCCTGTCGGCCGCCATCATATCCAGATCTGCAAGACGCTGTCGTGCAAGATCATGGGCGAGGCGGAGATCACCGATCATATTTGCTCAAAGCTCGGCATCCATCCCGGCGAAACGACCGAAGATGGTAAGTACACCGTTACTATGGTCGAATGTTTGGGAAGCTGTGGCACGGCACCGATGATGCAGATCGGTTTTGATTATCACGAGGACCTGACGGTTGAGAAGGTGGATAAAATATTGGAGGCGTGTCAATAGTCTGCCCCCCGTGTCAGTAGCCCGCATGTAAGTAAGGGCCTGCTAGCCGGGAAAGCCCTTACTTAGGTGCGGGCTACTGACAAAACTATTATGAGCAACGGCGATATTATTAAAGGTTTGTACGACAACTTTGCGTCGGGCAATGTTCCCGGAGTTTTGGGAGCGATGGATGCGAATATCTCGTGGACCGAGACCGAAGGGTTTATCTACGGCGGCACCTACGTTGGGCCGAATGCCATTTTGGAGAATGTATTTATAAAGTTCGCAACAGAATGGGAAGGGTTCAGCGCCGTTCCGCATCAGATCGTTGACGACGGCGATACAGTGGTCGGACTAGGAACATATTCTGGTAAATATCTTAAGACCGGAAAGAGCATGACCGTTCCCTTTGCTCATGCCTGGACGTTCGCAGATGGGAAGATCGTAAAGTTTGTTCAATACACGGACACGTTGGTACTGGCCAAAAGTCTGGGACTATAAAGATGGAAATCAAGGCAATCGGTTGCGAGCCATTACAACTTAAGATGATGCATGTCAAAGACGGGCATACTCTAAAAGTGTATCGCGGTCACGGTGGATACAAGTCGCTGGAAAAAGCGCTAAAAATGGCTCCGGCGGACATTATTGAGGAGGTCAAGAAATCGGCCTTGCGTGGACGCGGCGGTGCGGGTTTTCCGACCGGAATGAAATGGTCGTTCGTGCCAAAAGATTCGCCAAAAGTGAAATACGTTGTCTGCAACGCCGACGAATCCGAGCCCGGCAGTTTCAAAGACCGCTATCTGATCGAGCGCGATCCGCATGCAATGATCGAGGGAATGATAATTGCGGCCCACGCACTCGGTTCAGCAACTGGTTTTATCTATACGCGCGGCGAATATAAATATCTGATCGACATAATGGATGTCGCCCTGGCCGAGGCCCGCGAAGCCGGTTTGTTGGGCAAGAATATTTTCGGCTCAGGCTTCGATCACGAGATACACACGCATACCGGTGCCGGTGCCTACATTTGCGGCGAAGAGACCGCTTTGCTCACATCGCTCGAGGGCTTTCGCGGTCATCCGCGAATGAAACCGCCGTTTCCAGCCGTCGAGGGTCTTTATGCCAGCCCGACGGTCGTGAATAATGTCGAAACATTCACATCGATACCGCAAATTATCGAGATGGGAGGTATCGCATGGCGTGATCTCGGCACAGAGAAATCGGGTGGAACTAAACTTTGGTCCATTAGCGGACATGTCAAGAAGCCCGGTGTATATGAGCTTCCGATGGGTTACGCCGATATGGAAAAGTTCATCATGGAAGATTGTGGCGGCATGCTTCGCGATGATAAAAAGCTCAAGGCAGTGATCCCCGGCGGTTCGAGCGTTTACATTATGAACGCCGGACAGATACTCGGTAAGAACGTAACTCTTGATTACGAGGGTCTTGTCGCGGCCGGATCGATGCTGGGCACGGGCGGAATGATGGTCATGGATTCCACCGTCGACATAATGGAAACGACCAAAAACCTGACTGAATTCTACAAACACGAATCTTGCGGCTGGTGTACGCCGTGCCGCGAGGGTACGGATTGGCTTGTCAAGATATTTGACCGGATCGCCGGCGGCGGCGGCAAACCTGAGGACGCTCAGTTGCTCCTGGATATCTGCGACAACATCGAGGGTAAGAGTTTTTGCGCCCTGGGTGACGCGGCAGCATGGCCAATACAATCTGCGATCAGGCAGTTTCCCGGCGATTTTAAGAAATGGCTGGTCGA
>JAYVDQ010000169.1:0-4415 GCA_043749325.1 Chloracidobacterium sp.
CGGTCTTCGGTGCCGATGTTGTTGTATATCTGGTTGTAGTTGCGTTTGGAATTGAACGGCGGATCAATATAACAAAGATCAACCGTCTCGTCGCGGATAAACTTCCGCATCACATCAAGATTGTCACCGTAAAAGAGTTTGTTCATGGAATTTGCACCGCCTCAAATGTCGCCGGGGACGTTGCCGCCGCTTTCCTGAATGCGTTTAACCATCTGTTGATGGAGCCAGACGTTCATTTCGAAAGACCCGTTCAGAGCACCCGTATATCCCCACTGCTGAGCCAGCCGCTTGCGAGCACCCAAGCTGCTGTCGAGTCCGAGCAACTTCATTAGATCGACAATCGATTCCGTATAGTTCAATTTTTGGTTGGTCTCTTTCGCGCGCAATGCGAGGAGTGCATCGACGTCTACATCGACATTGCCTGTGGGTGCATATTTCTTCTCTGACACCTTATTTTGCGCGACCCACGTTATGTTCTCGCGGTGGGACGTCTGGTTCAGGTCAAAGTGAAGCGTCTGGGGCTCGGGGAAGCCTTCAAGATAGTATTTCACCTTGAGCTGGTGGTCGCCCTCGCCAGGTGCGGGCCGCAGGGAGACAACGGCCACGCTACGGTTACAGAAATGATGACTGATCTGCGAACTGTAGGCGCCGCGCTCCCCAAGCGCCACTGTCTTGTTGGCAAATCGGTACACGGCTTCGAGCAGCCAGTTGAAAGGGGTGTAGGCTACCGTACTGGAGGTGATATGAGCAATGGACGAACTGCCGGCATGCTTCTGGTCGCTGGAATATACGTTCGCGTAGCCGGACGTGTGGATGTCCCCGCTAAGGATCACTACCCCAACGCGATGCTGCGGATCGTTCTGGAGCCCGAAGAGGAAATCCAGCAAGCGATCGGCCTCCTTCGCATTCTCCTTTGATCCCCAAGAATCCTTTATGTCGTCGCTGATGTCCCCCAGCGACTTGTAGAATTTGGTCTGCAGCCCCTTTCCGAGCGGGGTAAGGCCAAAGAAGTCAACGACTCTCATGACTAACGGCCACCATCTCAGGGCCAAATCCTCGATCACGGGGCTGCCGTGAGAAAAGACGACGGGGCTGACCACGAAGAGCGTGTCAATTTCCTGCTGATTCTCTTCTACCCAGCGGCGGACGCGGTCGAACTGTGCCGCCGTGTGCAATGTTCGCAGTCTCAAGTTCCTGTTTGTTCGCAGGTCCAGCAAGACGAAGCCCCACTTTCCCACTCTAAAGCAGAAATCGAGGCCCTCTTTCGGGTCTGCTACCAGAGGGTCGGGGTTGCGGCTCGCCTGCATGATCGAGAACGCCTTTGATGCAGCGTTGAACAGTCCTCGCCAATTTTCCTTGAACTCACTGGTTTCACCAACAAATGAAGAGATTCGCGAGCCCCAGCCGTCGGTTATATCGTGATCGTCCCATACCATCACTGCCGGTAATGAACACATCACGCGGCGATAGTGGATGTTGCTCCAGAAACGCCGATAGACATCCATATAGAAACGGACGCGTCTCTCCTCACTCTCTTCCGCCAGAATCTCATCTTCCTTGTCGTCGGCGTAAACTTGGTCACCCACCAGCAAGGCGAAGCGGACGTTCTTGTTGCTCTCGCGGGCGATGATCTGTGGAAGGTCAGCCCATACTGCGAAGCCTTCATATCCGTCTGCTACGGAGACAGTTGGATTGTGACAACTCATCAGGAGGAAATCGATCTGCTCAGCGGGTTTGTCCGAGAGGGTCCAGAATTGAAGTTCCTTTTCCTCCAGACCTTCTAAAGGAAACGCCAGTGTGTACTCAGGGTTGGTCCAAAGCTTGTAGAAATACTTTGTGTTGGGCTGGAGGTCGTCCACCGTGACGCAGTCGGTGAACAGGCTTTCCGGCCGCAGTGTAAGTGTCGCCCCCGCAACCGATGGCGCGTCGAGTGTTTCTGGATGTAGAGTTAAGTAAACGTCCGCGTGTGGCCCTTCAAAATGCAGCCAGATCTTGATGCTGTTCGTAGTGACGTGACCCAGGAATGGGCCTAGCAACGTAGGCTCGGTTGTGCTTGAGATAGTCGCAGTAGTTTCGGTCATTTCACGTGTCCTCGAACGCCATGATTTGTGAGTCGGCTTCGACACTCGACTCGTCTTTGAATAATACGTTGTAGTTTCTGTTGGAATTAAATGGAGGGTCTAAATAGATAAGATCGACCGTCTCGTCCTTGATATAGTCCCGCAGGATCTTCAGATTGTCGCCGTAGTAAAGAGTGTTCATGGGAAAAATGCCCCGATCGCTACCGCTCCCGGTACTGACCTTTTGCACGCTCAATGTAGCATTATCTGTTTTGCATCGCAAGAAAGAGTCCGCGTCCTTCACCCTGTGGACATTTGAGGAAACTATTCGGCCTTGGCATTTGCCAGATGGCGTCCGGCGAGCATGGCGTAGATGGTCGGCGTTACTATTAGCGAGAGCATCAGGGCGAACAGCAGGCCACCGATGACGGCAATGGCAAGCGGTTGGAGCAGCTCGGCACCTGAGCCTAGGGCGAGGGCAAGGGGGGCCATTCCCAGGATGGCGGCGAGCGAGGTCATCAGGACAGGGCGAAAGCGGCGGCGGCCGGACATCATCAGGGCCTCGGTCAGATCGCCTGTTTTTTTCAAATTCTCTTCGACGGCATCCAGCATCAGGATGCCGTTTTTTGCGACGATACCTACGACCATTATCATTCCCATCAGGCTGACGACGTTTAGCGTCGAATGCGTCACAAGCAGCGCGGCAAGCACCCCGCTTAGAGCGAGCACCGCACCAGCGACGATGGCGAACGGGTGGGCAAACGAGCGAAACTCGATCAGCAGCACGAGGAACACAAGCACGATCGCTAAGCTGAGTGAGATGGCAAGCTCACGAAACGACGACTGCTGTTCGGCGTACAGACCGCCGTATTCAACTGTCATCCCGGCGGGGAATTTCACATTTTTGGCGAGATCGGCCTTGATCTTTGTGATGGTGCCGCCCAGATCGCTGCCTGTAATGCGTGCCGTTACGGCGGCCGTCTGCCGCAAGCCGTCGCGGTGCATCTCAGTCTGGCCTTCGATGTATTCGACCTTTGCGACCTGATCGAGACGAAACTGCTGCCCGCTTGATGAGCGTATTTGGAGCGATTTGAGCGTGTCGAGAGATGAGCGGGAGTCTTTTGGAAATACGACGCGGACGGCGACCTGACGGCCGTGTTCGAGTATATTCGAGACCTTTGTGCCGTTCATCGCGGCTCCGACAACTGCGGAAATGTCGGTCGCATTTACGCCAAATTTGGCCGCAAGCTGCGGATCTATCCTAAATGTAATAGCCGGACCGCTGACTACCACGCCACTTTTTGTATCAACAACACCATCGATCCTTTTTATCGCCTCCTCGACCTCCGCCGCTTTTGCCTCAAGAGCTTTCTTGTCATCGCTGAATATTTTGATCTCGATCGGCTGCGGCGCGCTCGCCAGATCACCGATCATATCGGCCAGAATCCCCATAAATTCCGTTTCGAGTGCAGGTTCCGTCGATTCGATCTCGCCGCGGATGCTGTCTATCACCTCTGCTGTTTCGCGCGAGCGTTTAGGTCTCATCTTGACGGCAAAATCCCCGGTATTTGGTTCGGTTACACCGGAGAGTCCAAGCTGGGCGCCCGTTCGCCGCGAAAAACTTTCGACCTCAGGCGTCTCCTTCAAAATTTGCTCGACATGATTCAAAATGCGGTCGGTTTCCGCGAGCGAGCTGCCAGGCGGCGCTACGTAGTCGAGAATGAATGCCCCCTCGTCAAACGCCGGCAAAAACTCGGTTCCTAGTTGGGTATAAATAATATAAGATCCGAAGAGGACGAGGCCGCAGACCGCAATGACCGTCCAGCGGTTTCTCAACGCATGATGCAGCAGCCACTCGTAAGGCCTGAGGAAAAGCCGTAAAACGCTGCCAAGCTCTTCCTGACCCTCCTTCTTTTTGACCTTTACAAATCTTTCGGCCAAAACAGGCGTGAAGGTCAGAGCAAGAACAAGCGAAGTTAGCAATGCGACCGCCATCGTCAATGCCAGCGACCTAAAGAAAACCCCAGTCACGCCCGTCAGGATCGTCAATGGCAAAAATACGACGACAGGTGTGATCGTCGAGCCGATGATCGGAACTGTGATCTCGGAGACGGCGGCCTGCACTGCCTCGCGGCGCGATTCGCCGTGCAATAGATGCGTGTAGATATTTTCGACAACAACGATTGCATCATCGATCACCAGCCCAATAGCTGCCGCGATGCCGCCCAGGGTCATCAGATCAAACGACAATCCGACCATGTAGATCGCCAGAAACGTGAACAATATCGTAACGGGTATGACGAGTATCGCGACAAATGTCGTGCCTATATTTCTGAGAAAAGCAAAAAGTATTAC
>JAYVDQ010000170.1:0-2988 GCA_043749325.1 Chloracidobacterium sp.
AAACGGGCGGCCCCCGCAAAACGCGAGCGTCATCCGATGCCTGACTTCGTTTTGAAGGCACTCGAAGAAGAGAATTTATTCGAGGCATATGAGTCGCGCCCGCCTTATCAACAAAACGATTACGTTGGATGGATTGCAGGAGCCAAACGTCCTGAAACGCAGAAAGCTCGCCTTGCGCAGATGATCGATGAACTGCGACGGGGTGACGTTTATATGAAGATGGCGTACAAGCCGGGAAAAAAGTAGCTCCTCTATGATACAACCGGCGGTTTCGGTATTATTGGAAGTGCCGTCGAACAACTATGCCGGAAAGCCCCGTAATTCTCATCATTTACACAACCATTTACCGTCTCGGCGGACATCAATTCCCGGTTGTCGCCCAGACTCTTGCCGACCAAAAACGTGAGGGCGGTTTCGTTGGCGAGATCATAACGCGGGCTGTCGAGAGCAAACGCGACGTGCTTGCCGCCATTGACGAGGTCAGGCAAGTCGGCAAACAGATCAAGGAATTCATATTTGTCGGCCACTCCGGCATGTACGGGCCGATGTACGGGACGGTCGTATTTCCGGAGCAGTTTTCGCCGTACGAGTGGGAGCAGATGGAGATACCGTTTGCCGGGGATGCGACGGCCTGGTTTTTCTGCTGCCGGTCGGCTCGGTGGTTCGCACCTTTTTTTGCCAGGACGTTTAATGTTCCGACCTATGGATTTTTCTGGTACACGACGTTTTCCCGCAGCAAAGACAAATATGTATCCGCCGGTGACAGCACCGCCGGCAAGATCTACACCATCGGCTGCAAGGGACGAAAATCGCACGGTTATCTCTCCGCGGCCCAAAAACGCCTCGGATTCATGCCGGCCGAGGAAATGAAACGCTTTGAACCGAGGCCGCCGGATGGAGACACTTCATACGATCACGTCGCCGAATTGTACGACGCGGCATTTGTCGATATTCGCGTCCGCAAAGACGAGTGGCGTTGGCTGAACGAGCATCTCCCCGATGGTAAACTCGACATGCTCGACATCGGCTGCGGAAATGGGGCCTTGCTTAACGCTCTTCATGACCGGCTGACGACCGGCACGGGCGTGGATGAATCGGCCGGTATTATCGAACGTGCAAGATTAAAAAATACCGGTATTTCAAATTTGAAATTTGAAAAGATCAACGGTCCCGTGCTGCCCTTTGCCGATGCTTCATTCGATGTGGTTACGTCGCTGATGTCGTTTCGCTATCTCGATTGGGACCCGCTGCTGAAAGAGATAAAACGCGTGATGAAACCCGGCGGCAAGTTTTTAATTATTGATATGGTTACGGTTCCGCCTCGCTTGGGCGAATATCCACGGCTTTTGAAAGATAAGCTTCGGACAATGCGCGACCAAAAGAAAAATGCTACGTTCAACGCGGCTCTGCAAAAACTCGTCTCGCATCCCGACTGGAAAAAAATGGTCGAGTACAACCCGATCCGATCTGAACACGAGATGAAATGGTATCTCGAAAGCCGTTTTCCCGGCCAGGAGATGGTGACGCTCAACATGGCCTGGAACTCGCGGATCGTCGCCTTTGACAGCGGCCCGGTCGAACGCGGCATAGAGGTGAAGATATCTTACCCGTAGGAGTTTTGCCCACGAAATACACGAAAGACACTAAATTTTAAGAAACTTTTGTTTTAGGCTAGTGAGGGTATCTTCTTCTTTCGTGCATTTCGTGTATTTCGTGGGAAATTTTTTGATGGAAAATCGACTGGGCATTATTGATTGGGGCATCGGCGGCGTCAGTATTTATAAGCTCCTCAGGGAGCAGCTTAGCGACGTCCCCGTAACGTATTTCTCAGATACGGGCGTCACGCCGTACGGTAAAATGTCGCGGCCAACGCTCGTTTCGCGGCTCGATGCGGTCATCGAATATCTCAAATCTCGCGGCGTCACCCACCTCGTCATTGGCTGTAACGCTGCGAGCACTGCGATATCGAGGCTGTCAGACCACGGCATTCCTGTCGAGGGTATGATCGAAAGCGCGGTCGAGGCCGCCGGAAAACTAAAACCTGCCCGGCTGGGTCTCATTGGCGGACGGCGGACCGTCGTTTCGGGCGTTTATCGGCGGGCGTTTGCTGCGAGAGGAATTACGGTCGAGCAGCGTATCGCCCAACCGCTTTCAGGCCTGATCGAGGGCGGTGATATCTCGTCAAAGAAGCTGCGGGACGAAGCAGCGTATATCCTCGCTCCGATAAAAAACTGTTCACATATTTTGCTTGCGTGTACCCATTATCCGGCGATCATTTCTATTCTGAAGGATCACGTTTCGTCGAAAACCCTATTCATTGATCCGACCTCGCAATTGATGGGCAAGGTCGCAAAATGGAAGCTCAACCCAGGCGGCGGCGATGAATTTTTGACAACCGGCGATACCGCGATGATGAAAAGAGCCGCTGAAGCGGCGTTTCGGATAAAGATCAAAAAGGTTAAGAAGATAGTCGTCTAGGGCGTCTCTACGTAATCTTCGCTGCCGGCAAAAAACAGATACGCATACATCGCGATGCCGGTGCCGACGCCAGTGCCGATCTTTACAAACGCGGGCATGTCAGACGGCGAGAGAAAGCCCTCGATCGTGCCAGCGACAACCAGAAAACAGGCACATCCAATAACAATTCGGGCGGCTTCGATGCCTTTCTTTTTTAGCGCCTGAGCGCGCGTGAGATCGCCCGGATTTATCATCGCGTAGCCGATCATCATTCCGGCTCCGCCGCAAAAAAATATTGTCGAAAGCTCGATCACGCCGTGGCCGACGACAAAGGTCGCAAGGGCGTTGCCGAACGGCGGATTTAGCTTATAGCACGCGGCAAAAACGCTGCCCAGACGGGCGCCCTCAAACGCCAGGTCGTAAAACGCACCGATCCCAAAAAATGCGCCCATCGCAAAGACGCGAAACGTGACAAGTATATTATTTGAAAGGATCTGGCTCGCCCCGACCTGATTTGCGTGGTTGAGATCG
>JAYVDQ010000171.1:0-3189 GCA_043749325.1 Chloracidobacterium sp.
TTTTCGGCATTTTTATTATTTACGACATATATCAGTTTTATTTCACAGGCCGCCATGCCGGTGAATGCACAGATCATAGGCAAAGCTATGGAACAGAAGTTAAAGGATGTGCCGCCGGGGCTCAAGTTCCGGCTTAGCGAAGGCGTCGAGGGCGCCGAAAAACGAGAGAAACAGCAGCTTGCCGCAACCGATCCGCTTTCGGAAGGCGATGCGAACGGCCTCTTAAAGCGAATCCCAGAGATCAAACCCGAGGCAGATGACAAGACCGATTTTGCAAAACGTATCGGTTCGCTGCCAGCACCCAAAACCGGCAACAAGATCCCCGTTAAATTTCCCTCTGATGAAATGCGGAACCCGCTGAATGTCGATATGAGCGGCAAGACCCTGCAAGTGCTCCGGTATTCGCCCGAGGGCGAGATACCACTTGCTCCTGATCTGAGCGTGACATTTTCGCAGCCGATGGTCGCGGTGACCTCACAGGAAGAGGCGGCAAAATACGCTCCGGTCGAGCTATCGCCGCAGGTCGAGGGACGCTGGCGATGGCTGGGGACGAAGACGCTGATGTTCGACACAACAAAGCGTTTCCCGATGGCGACCAAATTCACTGCCCGGGTTCCGGCCGGAACCAGATCAGCGACGGGACAGACGCTGGCAAAGGATGTCACTTGGACATTTACCACGCCTCCGCCAAAGGTCGAGACGATGATCCCGCAAAGCGAGATCGTCCGTCGTGACGCGTTGATGTATATACAATTTGATCAGCAGATCAATCCGGATGCCGTGCTGAAATCGATCACTGTTATGGGACAGGGCAAACGGCTTCCGATTCGGCTCGCAACGCAGGAAGAAATCGATAAGGACGGCAGTATTTCGTACTACGCCAAGGCCGCTCAGCCGCATCGATGGCTGGCGTTTCGTGCAGTAAATTCTGACGGCGCAGGCGATAATGCTTTGCCGGGTGCGTCTTCGATCACGGTTACGGTGCAAAAGGGAACACCGTCCGCCGAGGGGCCGCTTACGACGGTCAATCCGCAGGTTTACAGTTTTCAAACTTATAGTCCGCTAAAATTTAACACCAGTTATTGCGGATGGCAGGGCAACAAGAATTGCTCGCCATTTGAACAATGGCTGCTCGAATTTAACAACCCGCTCGATGCCGCAAAATTTACCGTAGACATGATCAAGATCGAGCCTGCCGTCGAAGGTCTCAAGATCTATCCGTCGGGAAATTACGTTTACATTCAGGGCTACAAAAAGGGCCGCACGACCTACAAAGTAACGATCAACGGTGAGGTTTCTGACATTTTTGGGCAAAAATTAGGGCTTCCGGCGACCACCACTATAAAGGTTGGTTCGGCCGAGCAGAGCCTGTATGCTCAGGGCGGTTTTATGACCGTGCTTGATCCGACGGCGAAGCCAACGTTTTCGATCTATTCTACCAATCACAGTGCGGTAAAAGTGCGTTTGTACGCCGTCGAACCAAAGGATTGGCGGCAATTTCAGGATTACGTTCGTCATTTGAACTACGACGATAATAAGCGTCCGGTGATACCTGGAAGATTGGTTTACGACGATGTTGTTGAGATCGCAAACAAGCCCGACGAAATGGTCGAAACCCGCGTTGATATTGCCAAAGCTCTCAACGGCGGTTATGGCAACGTGATCATTGATATTCAGCCGACCGTGCGTCGCGATAAGTACGACGGTACGCGGATCTTTACGTGGGCACAGTCGACGCAGATCGGGCTTGACGCATTTGTTGATAATACAGAGCTTGTCGGTTTTGCGACCGAGCTGAAGACCGGTAAACCGCTGACCGGCGTCGAACTCTCGATCTTTCCGAACGGGAAGTCAGTCGTCGTCGGCCAATCGTCAGTGGTCAGTGGTGAAGAGAAAGGAATTTTAACTCGCATATGGGATTGGGTTACCGGAACGGGTGGGCCGAGCGCAAGCGAGACTGAGTCAATCGACACGGACGGGACGGCTGGAACTACGGAAACGGTTGCCGAGGCGCAATCTGACCGCACGGGTGACAATGGCATTTTGCGTTTGCCGTTGCCGGACTCGGCTTCCAACAAGGGGCCTAATCTTCTGATCGCGAAACACGGTAAGGATGTCGCTTTTTTGCCGGAAAACACCGAATACTACTGGAACGACAGCGGCAATTGGTACAAAAAAGGCGAGAGCGACCAGCTTCGCTGGTTCGTTTTTGACGACCGTAAATTATACAAGCCGAAAGAAGAAGTCTCCGTTAAAGGATACATTCGCAAGATCACCGCGGGAAAGCTAGGCGATGTCGAGGGACTCGGCGGGGTAGCTACCGGGTTGACCTATTCTGTAAAAGACGCTCGCAACAATGAGATCGCAAAAGGCACAGGAAACCTCAATTCTTTCGGTGCATTCGATCTTAAGTTTAAGATCCCCGACAATGCCAATCTCGGCAATGCACGGATCGATTTCGAAGTAAGCAGCTCTGTACCGGGAGGCCGTTACGGCCATCCATTCCAGATCCAGGAATTTCGCCGTCCGGAATTTGAGGTGACAGCCAAGGTCGAATCCGAAGCTCCCTTTTTCGTCGGCGGCAAGGCAAATGTGGCTGTCGAGGCGAAATATTACGCGGGCGGTGGCCTCGCAAACGCCGATGCAAACTGGAGCGTAACCGCGAATCCAACTAATTACACGCCTCCGAATCGCGGCGATTACACATTTGGCGTTTGGACGCCATGGTGGAGGGTTTATGACTACGGCGAGATGGGTTACGGCGGTGGCCGGGGCGGGTATTCAGGTGGTTTGTCACAGTCGTTCAAAGGCGTGACCGACGCAAGCGGCAAGCATCTGCTCAAGATCGATTTCGAATCGGTCAACCCTGCACGGCCCTATACGATCTCGGCAGCGGCGTCCGTTATGGATGTAAACCGTCAGACGTGGTCAAGCTCGACATCGCTGCTGGTGCATCCGGCGGATCTTTATGTCGGGATCAAAACAGAACGTACATTTGTCCAAAAGGGTGAAAAGATCGAGGTCCAATCGATCGTGTCCGATATTGACGGCAATCTGGTTTCAGGCCGGGATGCGGAGATCAAGGCTGTCCTGAAGGACTGGGCATTTGATAAAGGCTCGTGGAAAGAGGTCACCATTGACGAACAGACATGTACGGTCAAATCGGCTGACAAAACCCAAAATTGCAGC
>JAYVDQ010000172.1:0-2626 GCA_043749325.1 Chloracidobacterium sp.
CTCGCCCTTGATCAGCTCGGTCGCGATGTAACGTGTATCCTCAAATTCGCCGATCTCGTAAACGGTCAAGATATTCGGATGATTGAGAGCCGACGCGGCCTTTGCCTCCTGCACGAACCGCTTTACGCGTTCCTCGTCACCGGCAACTTCATCGAGCAAAACCTTTAAGGCGATCTGACGTTCGAGCTTTGTGTCCTGAGCAAGATAAACCTCGCCCATACCACCCGCACCGATCTTCGAGGCGATGCGGTAATGCGAGATCATTGAATTGATGCCAGGCGTTTCGCTCATAACATTGCGCATAAAGGTGAAATGCCAGTTTGCACACTTCTTAAAGGGGAAACCTTCATATTCTAAAATACTGAGATTGAGGTTGAATCGTAGTTCAGATTCTCCCGAAAAGTCAATGTTATCAAGGAATACGGAAAATACGTTGATGAATGCTTTGAAAACAAAAAAGACGCCGGACCCGTGGGGTTCCGGCGCCGAGGTCTATAGTTGAAAGTGTCAATTAAAACGAGTAGCGCAGAAAAATGGTCGCTACGTTAGTGTGATAGCTGCCGTAACGAGCATCCTGAAAAAGATATTTCGGAGCGTCGCTGGTGATGTTTCCATGCACGTAGGGCTGGAGGACGTTAAAGCTGAAATCATCTTGCGTATATGGTTCGTACCAATAACGCCCACCGATCTCAAGGCTCTCGTTTATACGGCGTGTCACGGCGATATTCACGTCCTGGCGCCGTACGACGGTATCGGGATAGGGGTTCGCCCCCGCATGAATGATCGAATCTGCGCGAACAGCATAAGGATTTCTGGTGCTGATCCGGTCGCGGGTAAAGGAATACGCGTAAGCAAGATCAAACTGCCAATTTTTCAGCATTCCTTCCAGTGGAGCTGCATTTATGCCGAGATTAAAACTGTCCAGACTGTTGCGGCTGGTGCGCTCCCAAGTATTGGCGATGGGGAATTGAGAAAAAATCCCCTGAATGAGAGGGTTCGCAGTGGGTAGGAGATGAGCTAAGTCCCGATACGCGTAGCGATTGGTCTCTCGTGAATAGCTGGCATACAAAAAGGCTCCGCTATCGAATGAATGTGTAAACTCGACATCGACAAAGGCGAAGCGATTAAAGAGACGCCCGTAAAAATTCTTGTCATGCTCGTCGCCCAGATAGCGATACGAAGCCGAGAAACTCGTGCTGGGGCCTCTGAGCAACTCCAGCGTAAGGCTTACGTCATTTCTGGTGCGATCACTCTGATCATACCGGCGCAAGAGATTGAATTCAGTGGGTACGCCTAACCTCATTACCGTCGTCGGCGTAATTACCCATGAAGCCTGGGGGCTCCCTGGCGGAGCTCCTGCCGGAGCTCCGGGCACTCCATTGTTGTTGAAGAAAGCGGGCGGACAGCCGCCAACCGGTGGCGGCAGCGTCGTCGACTCTGCAGCGCAAAAGGTCAATGGCTGGGTGTTGTAGACAAGCGCGCGGCGATTGGAGTAAGTGTGGTCCAATTTAAGCCGGAGAGTGGTGAGGGTAGCAACACCTTCCTCGGCCGATCGGCTCGTCGGTGCCGCGCTCGAACGCTTCCCATCTCCTGAAAGATTGAATTCAAGATCCAGCCGGTTTCTAATGCTGTGCTCATTGTTACGATTAACGTCTCGATTCTTACGGTTCCAGGCTTCCCACTCATAATCCAGTTTCCAGGTCAGCTGCGGCAGAACTTCCCATTCAAAGCCGGCTTCGGCATTCTGTCGTCTAAAATCCCAATCGAGATTCTCAATTGGTAAGTTAAAAAAATCCGTCCGCGCCGCTCGCCACGTCGAATCGCCAAACGCAGCATAACCCGGGAATATGATCGTCGGTGTCCGATTGTCCACAGACTGCGAACGATACTGAGCTTGGAACTGGAAGGTATTACGACGGTTTACGAGCGCATATTGCTGGTTGATATTTCGCACCTTCGCGTTCGCGCTTTTCGCCGGAAGCTGATTTACATCAGTGGGATCTGTGACCGGAGAGACCGCGTCCCAGTGTCTGGGCACGATCGCTGTGTTAAGTGTCCACGGTAAAAAAGCGTCATTCTGTGTCCATTGGGACAACGAGAAAAGGCCGCGCACTTGAGTTCGCGTCGTCAAATCCACTTTGGCCCAAAAAGTAATGGTTTGAGCCTCGTTATTTGGAGCCAGGTCGGACTGCCAGCGAACCGTGCGGAACCTATTCGTGGCCCCGCATGTTTGTGGAGGTACCGCAGGGATACACCCTTCTTCGTTAGTCACACGAAATGGGTTTTCGAATGTGAGGGTTGAGATACGGTTGCGAAAGAGCGAGAGATCGTAGTCCACGCCGGCACTCCAACGTTTGCCGTGAAACCGCGCACCTATCTTTAGATCATATGTCCTCTGGTCAATGGGTTCCAGAAACTCTTGTCCGATCCCTTCCCATAAACCTCCGATATCCGGGGCGACCGGGGCAGGCGGGGGGCCCGCAACGTTTCGCCGGACGAATGTACCGGCGGCCATGGGGCGCGTTCCACGATTACTCAGCCAGCTAAACTGGGCGTGTAACTCAACGTTGTCCGAAACCTGATAACTCTGCCTGAATATTGCCCGATCACGGCGGAGCCGCACCTC
>JAYVDQ010000173.1:0-2274 GCA_043749325.1 Chloracidobacterium sp.
ACGGGGTTCAAATTTTCCGAAATGTCATTGTCCATTATTTGTCGTAGCCTGAATATTTTCCGCCTCGATTGCGGCTTGCATAACCAGTTCGGGCGTCCATTCGGCTATGGGCCGGCCGGGCGAAAGCCGTCCACGGCTCATCACCGCGAGGCGGTCGCACATGCCAAATAGCTCAGGCAGATAGGAGCTTATCATCAGGATCGCTTTGCCGCTTGCCGCTAATTCGGCGATGGTTTCGTAGATCTTTGCCCGGCTGCCGATGTCGATGCCGCGGGTCGGTTCGTCGAGAAGCAATATGTCGGCTTCCTGATGCATCAGGCGGGCGATCGCCACTTTCTGCTGATTACCGCCGGACAAACTCTGCACCGGTTGCTCCGCCGTCCGTACCCGCACCCCGACCGAAGCAATGAGTTTCTCGGATTGCCGCCGCTGCTTCGCCAGGTCGAGCCAGCCGAGCCGCGAACAGGACGAAAATCTAGTCATCGTGATGTTATCGGCTATGGAAAGCGTAAGAGCCAGTCCTTCCTGCTTGCGATCTTCGCTGAGATAGCCCATGCCCTGCGACACCCGCTGAGCTGGTTTTCCACCTACGGCGGGTATAGCTTTGTCTTTTAATGTGATCGTCCCGGACGCGGCTTTATCGATACCGAATATAGCCCTCACCATCTCACTCCGACCGGCTCCCATCAGGCCGGCAATTCCCAGGATCTCGCCGCGTCTCAGCTGAAAGCCCGCATTTTTTAATACCGGTGGCGCAGAAAGGTCGCGGATCTCCAAAACAGTCCTTGCATCTCCGGTCGCGGCTGCCCGCTCCGGAAACAGATTGTCGACCGGCCGCCCGACCATTTGGGAAACGAGGTATTCGTCGTTTACATCGGCGATGGTTCCGGCCGTAACGCTTTTCCCATCCCTAAGAACCGTAAAGCTATCGGCGATCTCGCGGATCTCTTCGAGAAAATGACTGATGTAAATAATGCTGATCCCGTCGGCCTGTAGCATTCTGATCAGCCGAAACAGATGCTGCACGTCGTCACGCTGCAAGCTGCTAGTCGGCTCGTCCATCAATATTATCTCCGCCCGCGCAGCTATGGCGCGGCAGATCTCGACCACTTGCTTTCCGGCGGTTGAAAGCGCGGATACAGGCATTTCGGGTTTTATATCAGGATGGTCAAAATTTGCGAGGACCTGAGCAGCCCGTCGATCAAGAGCCTTGCGGTCGAGCCAGCCGAAGCGGGAATTTTCAATTCCCATCAGGATGTTTTCGGCGACGCTCAAATGCGGGGCGAGCGATAACTCCTGGTGTATCAATGCTATACCATTCCTTCGAGCATCAAGCGTATTCGCTGGTTCATACGGCTGGCCTTTTAGTTCGAGCGATCCGCTATCCGGTTTCAAAGCCCCCGACAGCACATTCATCAAGGTGCTTTTCCCGGCGCCATTCTCGCCGATAAGCGCGTGAATTTCACCCTTTTTCAGCGTCAGGTTAACGCCGTCGAGAGCGATTGTCTGGCCGAAATGCTTTTTTATCCCGCGCAGATCCAGAATCGGCATCTTGATATTCGATCGGTCGGTTAAATTATATATTTACCTGGCCTCAGGCCGCTTGTTTGATCTTTGAGCTAAACGCCCCACATGATTTTCGTACAACAATACTCGGCGAGAGAATAACTTTTTGATTTACAGCGTCTCTATTATTCCCCTCGATCATCTGGACAAGCAGACGCATGGCCGATTGGCCCATTTCACCGCGTGACCACGAAACGGTCGTAAGCGGCACGCGCAACATATCGCCGTAGTGGATATTACCGCTGCCGATGACCCCAATGTCCTCACCGGGACGTATTCCGACTTCATCCATTGCCTGCATCGCCCCGATCGCCGTCGGATCATTTACCGCAAATATTGCGGTCGGGAGATCGCCTTCTTTTATCCAGGATCTCATCGCCGTATAGCCTTCGGATTCCATCAGGCCACAATCTTTAACCAATGATTTATCGAACGGTATATTGTTTCGGCTCAATCCCTGCTTGTATCCCTCAAGCCGCTCCTTACTCGTCGATGTAGTCGTTCCTTTGAGGTGGCCTATTCGCTTGTGTCCCAATTTGAACAGATACTCTGTGGCGAGAACACCGACCTCGATGTTGTCCGTCGTCACCATCGGGCATTCCAACCCCTCCAGCGTGCGGTCAATCAGGACGATCTTTGTACCGTCCGCGATCATCGAGCGGTAAATCTCAACCCTCGATACCGGTACGGTCGGAGCAATTATCAGCC
>JAYVDQ010000174.1:0-8769 GCA_043749325.1 Chloracidobacterium sp.
GGCCGCAGAGAAGAGCCGTGACCTTGTTGTTCATTCTTCCTCTTTTAGGGCTTTGCGGATCAAAAATTGTTGGTCGAGACCCATCTCCGGCGGCATATCCTCGACGGCAAACCAGCCGAGCCGTTTGATCTCGCGGCTTAGGACCTGTGCCTCACCGACGCCGTCCGCAAGATAAATGATCTCGATATGGCGACGAAGCGTTCGCCTGCGATAGAACCTTACATTGGTCAATTCGAGGCCCGTTTCCCCCATTACCTCACGGCGAAAGGCCGCCTCGGGCTGTTCGCCGGCCGCAACAAAACCGCCCGGCACGCCCCACCCCGACGCCGGCCGCAGAACATGATCGAGCAGCAGCACCTCACCCCGTTCGTTTGTAATAATGCCGCCCGCCGAAACGGTAAATTTCGTCTGGATGCGCCGCGCGAGCCATATCCGCATCCCGCGAGGCGTCAATTTCCATGCTTTACCGATTATCCTTACCAGCATAAAGATCGCGCGTCCAATCTGACATCATAACAAAACAAAAAAGGGAACGGCGGTTAACCGTTCCCATCAAGCGTGATTGATGCCGTGGCCTGTTTATTTCAGCGACACGTCATCGACACGGAAAGTAGTGGTGAGCGAGACGTCCATTGTCGAGCGGAACTGGACGCGGATGGTCTGTCCCTTGTAAGCCGCGAGGCTGAACGATTTTTGCGAATAGACGCCCTGCGTGGTTTTGTTCAGGTTGCTATAGGTCGCAAGCGTAGTCAACAGCGTGCCCGATGTATTTCGTACCTCGACAAACAACTTATCGTATTGCGTAATCGTAGTTGTTTCACTGGAGGTGACATTAAGCCAGAAGCTAAAAGCCCCAGTTGCATTCGCCGGGATCGCGACCGTTTGGTAGGTCTGACCGGTGACATTGTTATTGACGCCGAAGTAAATATAGCCGGTCCCGCCGTGTGGCGAAGCGCCATTTGCCGTATAGAAATAACCGGAGCCGGAACCTACCCATGGCGAAGCACTTACCTCGAATCCACCATTGGTGATCAATTCGGGGACAGGCGTAGGCGACGGGGTTGGCGTAGGCGTTGGAGTGGCCGTCGGCGTCGGCGATGGTGTCGGAGTTGGAGTGGCCGTTGGTGTCGGCGTTGGCGTCGGAGTGGGAGAGCCGGTACAAGACGGGAATACGAACGAGCCGATGCGTGTCCGCCAGTTATAGGTACCGCTTGTCTGGTAATACTCCTGTGTGTACCAGAAAGTACAGTCATCCACCGGATCGACGGTCAATGCGCTGTAGTCGCCCCATCGATTTCCTGTACCGCTCTGGCTGCCGGTACCGGCAAAAAGCGTATTTTCACCTTGGCTTAAGGTATTTATCGGGTCGGTCGCCAACCGGCCGGCATAGCGGATCTGCGGGAAAATAGTTGCGCTTGAGGCACTATACCCGATAGCGATATCGCCGGCCTGGTCCATCGCGGCGCTGCCCATCCATCGCCAGGTCGTGTCGGGTTGATATGTGCTTTCCTGAAAAACTGTTACGGGGCCAGACGTTACGTTTCGCAGTTCAAACCAGCGAACACCGGCGACTCCGCCCGAACTTACAGTAAAATTCCCGACAGTCGATTCATGTCCGCCAATGAAACGGGTGGTCAACCGGTACATCAACCGGTCACCGATAGCGTCAAGCTTGCTCGAAGATGTTTGGCCTGACTGCGGCACGCAGGCTCGCGTTGTCGGGCATATTTCGGTAAATCCAGCGGCCGCCGGGCTGGCGAAAAGAGTGAACGTCGTGTTCGCCGGTGTCGCAAAATCCGCATGAAAATGGCGGACCTTATAGACGCCGCTAAACGGCGCCGAGACGAACGTCGCCGGAGCGTTGGCGGGCGGCAGCGCCGATCCGTCGAGATCCGCCGGAAGAAAGCTGTCTTCGGTTGCTCCGCTGACACCCGGCGTTACGAAAGTAGCCGGTTGTCCAGTCAACATCTTCGCCCGGTCGAGTGCAAAAGCCTGGGGTCCCAGGAACGATGTGCCCGCCGAATTGAACACGTGCATGCTCATATAATAGCCATCCGGCCATACCGACAGGTGCGGATAGTCAAAAAAATTAGAGCCGAGGTGAAAATCGTAGCGATAATAACTGCCGGTCGCATCGTTCGTCGTGGACACCGCGACGCATTCATCGGTCGGGATAGTCGTGCCTGCAAACTGGGTGACGACCCATCGATTTGCGAGCTGGTCGTAGAGAATGACGGGGTCGCCGTTACCTTTGGTCTCACAGACGCCGCCAAAACCGTTCCAGATCGTCGAGATACCAACAGGGCCAAAAACGGACGCCCCGGTCGATTTGTTAAAGACCTGAATACCTTCGTTTACCATCTGAACATATTGCGTCTGCCCGACTTCGCCGACCGTGTCGGGTGGAGCGCAGTTGCAGCCAACGCCCGGGAAAACGATACCGTCAAAATTCAACATCGTACCAGGTATGGTGGGTGCCAAAAGAGCAATCAGCGAGGCCGTAGAATCCTGAACGGCTTCGTCCAGCATGTCTTTATGCTTGTGGGGAATTTTTGGATTATCGTTTGCCTCGCGATCCATGGCCTTCCCAATGTAGGGATCCGGTTTCATGTCGCGGAGCGGTATGGACGTGTCGTTCTTGATCGAACGGCCGACGGTTACGCCGCGCGTCTGAATCAAATCGTTTCCCGCTACGTTCTGAGACAGGCTTAATTCATCCGCGGCCGTAATAGCGCCCTGCTGATCAAGAGCAGCAGAACTCTTTGCGCTCGCCTGCCATGCGATGATGCCGAACACGTTCAAGGCACATACGATAATCGCTAAAATACCGAATAGTTTATTCACGTCCTTTTTCTCCTTGTGATCTAAAACGAGTCACAGGCCATTTTTGGATTCAGCAATGCATTATGCCGAATCCGATCGCCGCCAAAACGCCTGAATTTAGAAATAAAAAAACTGGTAAACTTTCCCCGGAAAACAGGTGATGGTAAATAATCTTATCACTACGACATATCAGGTCAAAGCAAAAAACGGCGCGCAATAGTAGATGGGTGACAATTTTTTTACGAACAATGACATCGGCCTGATCTTTACTTGGGATGAGGTGAGCGAAATTCACAGGATCCGAAACGGGATTTACCAGCGAAACGGCCGTATTATCTCGCTGCTGACGGATTTTGGGCGGATAAATCCGTGCTACGCCGACTTTCATGGCGATTCGCGGGACACGATCTTTTATACCGGCTCTGGGCGGCGGGGCGATCAGAAACTCGACGCCCAAAACCGCGCCCTGCTCGACGCGGCAGAGAGCGAAGTAAGCGTTCCGCTCTTTAACAAACTTGCGCCGGGAAAGTGGGAGTTTCTCGGACACTGGAGGGTCGTCGCGGCGCGGTATGTTTTTGAGGAAAATCAGGGTAGAATGGTGTGGAAATTTACACTACAACGAGAAAGTACGTAGCACCCGAGATAGCGGGCGTGCCGTATTGGAGAACATAAAGAGATGGATATGATGAGATTTGCCGGGATCGTGGTTTTGTCGTTCACTTGTTTTGTTAGCCTCAGCATCGGCCAGAATGCGTGGTCGCCGGAGATGCAGACCAAGGTCAAGGCGATCGGAGCGCCGCGCGTGTCGCCCGACGCTTCGCGCATTGTTTACACTATTTCAAATGAGATTATGACGGCCGATAAGAGCGAATACGTCTCCCAAATATGGCTCGCTACGACCGATGGCAAGGAAAACACTCAGTTAACCTTCGCCGACAAATTGTCAACCAATCCGAAATGGTCGCCCGACGGCAAGGGGATCGCTTTTACATCGACCCGGAAGGACAATAAAAGCAATCTCTATATCCTGCGGGCCGCGGGCGGCGAGGCAGAGGCTTTGACTGATGTGAAATCGGGTGTTACTGATTTTGAATGGTCGCCCGACGGCAAATGGATCGCCTTTACGATGACCGACGCCAAATCCGACGACGAGGAAAAGAATGATAAAGGCAAAAACGATTTCCGCTGGATGGACGAGAATATAAAAATGTCGCGGCTCTATATGATTCCGCTGCAAACGGACGAACACGGCAAACGCGAGGTGAAAAAACTGACAGATGGAAACCGGAGTGTCAGCGGCTTTAACTGGTCACCTGACGGCGGCAAGATCGTCTTTAGCCACGTCAGCGATCCGCGAGCGGATTATTGGATGACGTCGGATATTTCGATCTATGATCTGGTGGCCGGCCGGACAACGGAGCTTGCGAACACAAAAGCCTCCGAAACATTGCCCATATATTCGCCAGACGGCAAATGGATCGCGGCTCTGGTGAGCGACAACCCGCCGCGTTGGGCGCAGAGCGGAAACATCAATATCTTTCCTGCAAGCGGCGGGGATCCAAAGGTGATGCCGGTCTCGTATGACGGCCAGCCGAACTTTGTAGGGTGGACGCCGGACAGCACCAAACTAATGTTTACCGAGGGCAAAGGTACGGGGACGGCATTATTCGAAGCCGACGTTGCCGCCGGGGCAGTCCGCGAGGTCAATTATCAAAATGCGGCCATCAGCTCGGTCAACATGACCAGGATCGGAAAGGCATTCGCTCTCGGAATGGTCGTTCAAAACACCAATGTCCCGCCCGAGGCCTTCGCTCTTACGCCCGCCGCAAAAGGGGTCGTCCAGGTTTCGCACGCCAATGACGAGATCGCCAAAATGCCGGTCGGCAGAACCGAGGTAATTAAATGGAAAAGCAAGGATGGCCGTGAGATCGAGGGCCTGTTGACCTACCCGAAGGATTACAAAGCCGGGACCAAGGTGCCGCTCATTCTCAATGTTCATGGCGGGCCTGCGGGAAATTTTAACCAAAGCTACATCGGAAATCGCGGCGTTTATCCGATCGCGACGTTTGCGTCGCGGGGTTACGCCATTTTGCGCGCAAATCCACGCGGGTCGAGCGGCTACGGTACGGAATTTCGTCGTGCGAATATTAAAGACTGGGGCGGCATGGACTATCAAGACCTGATGACCGGCGTCGATAAGGTAATCGAAATGGGCGTTGCCGACCCCAACCGTCTCGGCGTTATGGGCTGGAGCTACGGCGGCTTTATGACAAGCTGGATCGTCACGCAGACCAAACGGTTTAAAGCCGCATCGGCGGGTGCTCCCGTCACCAATTTGATGAGCTTTAACGGCACGGCGGATATTCCGGCGTTCGTACCCGATTATTTCGGCGGCCAGGCGTGGGAAATCCCAGATGTTTACGCAAAACACTCCGCAATGTTCAATATCAAAGGCGTGACAACGCCGACCCTCATCGAGCAAGGCGACGCCGATGTTCGCGTGCCGATCTCGCAGGGCTACGAATTTTACAACGCTCTCAAACAACAAGGCGTCCCAACCCGGATGATCGTGCTTCCAAGACAGCCGCACGGCCCGACCGAGCCAAAAATGCAGATCGCGGCAATGCAGGCAAATCTGGATTGGTTTGAGAAGTATTTGAAGTAGATTATGTAACATCCCAAGATTGCGGACGTGCATCGAACATAGTGGAACAATATGTATACAGGTTCGTAAATATTTGCATTGACTAGGATTGACTGATAACCCTACACTGGTATAGGTTGTCTATTAAGACCCAATCTTTCTAAAGGAAGCCGATGGAGCATTGTGATCCTCGGACAGGTTTCTTGTATGGCTGTGAAGAAAAAACTCCCTTCTGGTAAAGAACGCACTTCCACGCATGGGCAACTTCAGGTAAATTACACAAAGAGCCGACTTTTTAGAGTGATTCATGGTGATGGGGTGATTGGTAATATCACGCCAAAACGCCATCTGTTCGTGTCGTTTTATAGCGAACGAGCGTCATTGCCCGATCGAGTGGTGCATGAAATCACGCAAGACGGACGCCTAGGCGAGCCCGTCGAGGAAACCAACAATTCGCCGGGCCTGATGCGAGAGATGGAAGTCGGTGTGGTGTTAGATATTGAGACCGCAAAAGCTTTTGCAGTCTGGTTAACGACTATGGCATCGCGTATAGATGCTATGTATGCTGTCGAGGAGGCAGCCGAGAAGAAAAATGCTGACTAATTACTCCAATTTGTCGCTTGATGAAATGCTTCCGGGGTCGGAGTTAGTTTACTGCGGCGGTGTAGCGACCGTACGCACGAAAAAATACTACGATGATGCCCCAAAATACGTTGAGACGGTCGTTTTTGATGAAACCACCCTGCCTCATGTCGGAATGGGAGAACCGAGGGCCGTTAGTGCGCATGAACTAGTATATTCCGATCCGGTGCGGGAATTTATCTCGTCCTGGGGGTCGGTTTTGACTAAAGTTAATGCAGAGATCAATAAAACTATTTCGCCCAATACCGCTCTAGAGGCTGCGGGCGCGATGTTCATGATATTTACGGTTAACCCGCATCTTGTTTTGCCCGAGATTGTCATCGGCAATGACGGTGGTGTTGATATCGAATGGAACGGAGAAGACGAATTGATTTCTATTCACGTCGGTCCTCGGGAGTCCGGCCTTAGCCGTATTTATTGTGAAACCGAGGGCAAATATACGTCTGTCCAGCTGAACCATGAAAGTCTGACAGAGATCTTTGGATAGTTAAAATAAACTATGGCGACCGCTCCCCTTCCCTGTTCAACCATTCTTTTTCGAGCAATCGTAATAAATGGAGGAACTAGGGCTGATGGGAGAATTAAGTGGCAAGCATTCAAGCGCATGCTGAAGGACGCCGATGGCGTGTCTCTGTTCGTATCCCCCGAAACTGCCAGTGCTGTTTTTGACGAGCCGGTAAAGGGACTAATGTCTGTTCATGTCGGCCGTGTTCGTGACGCTTCCGACGAAGCAGGCTCGCTCGACGTGGTTCAGGACTCTAAAACACACGCACTGATAACGGGCATTCCTTACCCCTACGATTGCGAAAACGACGACGAGCGGCTCGAAATGGAAGGTCGGATGACCAGTCTTTGTAACAAACTCGCGAAAACTGCCGCCCGACTTATTCCGATCTCCGACTAGCATCAAGTTTGGGCCTAGAATAGACTTCATTACTTTCCCAATTCCACCGCGCGTTTATAAGCCGCATAAACTGCCTTCGACAGGACGGTGCGCAGAGAGCCTTTCTCCATTTGATAGATCGCCTCAGCGGACGTGCCGCCGGGGGAGGTGACCATATTGCGGAGCTCGGCGGGGTGTTTGTGCGATTCAATTGCAAATTTTACCGAGCCGAGCATCGTTTCCTGGACGAGTTCCTTTGCCATGTCACGTGAGAAGCCGAGATGAACGCCGGCGTCGGTCAATGCCTCCATCACCATAAAGATATAGGTCGGACCGGTCGCTGAAAGCGAGGTCGCCATGTCGATCATGTTTTCTGTCTCGACAAAAAGCTCTTTGCCTAGCGCGGCGAGTATCTCGCGAACGTGTCCGCGTTCTGTGTCGCCGACCGCTTCGGTACATGTCCACGCCGTTATTCCGGCACCGATCTGCGAAGGCGTATTCGGCATTGCACGGACGATCTTTGCGGTGCCGAGTTCTTCCGCCAGATGCTGGATCGTAGCACCCGCAACTATCGATAGAACAAGCTGATCCAAATGCAGGATGCTGTCAAGATCGGTCAGTACTCGCTCTAGCCGTTGCGGCTTGACGCATATCAGAACGGTGGAGTTTTCATGTCCGACGACGGTCTTGGCTGCCTCGGCGTTGCTTTCAAACACCGCGATGCCGTGCTTTTCGGCTAATTCGCTGCGACGACTCTCACGCGGATGGCTGGCGGCGATGTTTTTCGGGTCGACAAGGTTTTTCCTGAGCAGCCCGGCGACCATCGATTCGCCCATCACGCCGCAACCGATAAATGCCAAATGTAGATCTTTCAGGTCGTTCGCCATAAAATTCTGGTTTGTTAAATAATATATGTTAAGGCAAAATGACTGTTTACGAGTTTGATTTAACCATCTATGACCATCGACGAACAACTCGAATTTCTCAAAAAAGGCACAGTTGACGTGATTCGCGAGGCTGATTTGAAAGCCAAGCTTGAGCGATCAGCCAAAACCGGTAAGCCGCTGCGTGTAAAGCTCGGCCTTGATCCGACCGCGCCGGATATCCATCTCGGCCACACGGTCGTTATCCGCAAATTAAAGGCGTTTCAGGACCTCGGACACACCGTAATTTTTCTGATCGGCGATTTTACCGGCACGATCGGCGATCCGTCGGGAAAAAATGTGACGCGGCCGCCGCTTTCACGAGAGGAGATCGACGCTAACGCCGAGACGTACAAGCGGCAGATGTTCAAGATACTCGACCCGGAAAAGACCGAGCTGCGGTTTAACGGCGAATGGATGGACAAATTTACCGCAGGCGATTTCGTCAAGCTCTGTGCGAAAACGACCGTCAAACAGATTCTCGAACGCGACGATTTTACTAAGCGCATGGCCGATGAAAAGCCGATCTCGCTGCACGAGCTGCTCTATCCGCTGGTGCAGGGATACGATTCGGTAGCGCTTGAGGCCGACGTTGAGCTTGGCGGGACGGATCAGAAATTTAACCTTTTGATGGGCCGCAATCTCCAACGTGAATTCGATCAGGAGCCTCAAGTTATCATCACGACGCCGTTGCTCGAAGGGCTCGACGGCGTGCAGAAAATGTCGAAATCGCTCAATAATTACATCGGCATCACCGAACCCGCGGGCGAGATGTTTGGCAAGATCATGTCGATCTCTGACAGGCTGATGTGGAAATACTACGAGCTGCTGACCGACCTCAGCCCGGCTGAAAT
>JAYVDQ010000175.1:0-4505 GCA_043749325.1 Chloracidobacterium sp.
CGGAGCGGGCGACGTTTGCGCAGATTACCTCGGTTAGGCGGTCCATGCCGAATTCGTCTTCGTCCAGGTTATTGGCTTCGGAGACGCCGTCACTATATATAAAGAGCACATCGCCCGAATTTAACTGGGCGTGGCCGGTCTCGTATTCGGCAAAGCCCATGAGGCCGAGCGGCAGGCCGCCTGCCTGGAGCATTTCGATGGAGCCGTCGGCGCGGCCAATGAGCGGCGGGTTGTGGCCGGCGTTGATGAATGTCAGGTCGCCGGTCGCGGGTTCGAGTTCGGCGACAAACAGAGTTATAAAACGGTTGGACGGAGTATTGTCCGCAAGATATTCGTTTACTGACGTGACCATCTGGTCGAGCGGCGTCCTTGCCGCAACCTGGCCGTGGATCGCGGCGTGCAGGCTCGACATGAGCAGCGAAGCCGAGGTCCCCTTTCCGGACACGTCGCCGAGAGCGACGAGCATTTTTCCATCGTGACGCGGGATAAAATCGTAATAGTCGCCGCCGATCTCGTAGCATGAGAACGAGATTCCCTGAAAATCGTATCCCTCTACTGTCGGCGGGCCTGACGGCTGAAAACGCTGCTGGATCTCGGTCGCAAGTTCAAGCTCCCGCTCCATGCGTTCGCGATTGATGCGTTCGTCGAGGAGGCTGGCGTTTTCGACGCGGATCGACGCGACGGACGCGAGCGTGGTCAGGATGTCGAGATGCTCGGCCTTAAATGTTGTTTCGTACCCCGGCGAATCGGCGTAAATGATGCCGAAAACATGGCGTTCGTCCACGCTGAGCGGCACGGCCAGGACTGAGCGAATGCCCTGCAAAACAATGGTCTGGCTTGCAAATCTAGGGTCTTGTTGAGCGTCCTGGGTGAGGACGGATTTGCCGTTTTCGACGACCTCGGTCATGATGGCCCGGCTGATGCGGACGTCGCCCGTCTCATCCTCTTTGCCGCGAACGCGCGCCACCTTTATTTCCATTCCGGTCGCGGCTTTTTCGTCACGCAACATGATGACGACGCGCTCGGCGGGGACCGCGTCAAATACGAGCGATGCGACCTGATTGAGCGTTTCGTCGAGACCGCTCGATGACAGCAAAGCGACCCCCACCTTACTAATTAAGCCTAGCAGGTCGGTGCGGCTCGACATGCTGGAGTCGAGGATCTCGATCGTCGGGTTTTTGCGGCTCGACAGGGCGATGGTCGTGGCCGGGTTTAAGGCTTCGGTCGCGTCGGCGATGAGCGTCGCGCTGATATTTTTTGACGAGGTGGTCTCGTCGTTAAAGAGTATGCGGGTCTCGCCGATCTGGATCTCGCCGCCGGCATGGAGCGGGAGCGGGGCGGACACGGGGTCACCGTCATATTTTGTGCCGTTTGCCGATTCGAGGTCGTGCAGCCAAAATCCATCACCCTCCTGCCGCACCTCGGCGTGCAGACGGGACGCAAACGCATCCGGAATACATACGTCGCTGCGGGCCGAACGGCCGATCGTCGTCCGCAGCCGTCCCAACGGGAACTGATCCGTCGCGCCGTTTGAATGTGTTACCAGCAGATGAGCCATATAGCAAATTTATACCAGTTTTTTACGGCCGCGGACAACTATCGTCCCCGACACGTAATCATGCAGAGAACGGCCCGTCGAACTGACAGCCGAGATCATAAAACCTAACCCGAGCGTCACCGCCGAAATAAGGTACCCCACAGTATTGCGGAGCAAAAGGCGGCCGAGACGCACATTTGTTCCGTCCATGTTCAAAATCGTAAGCCCGGTCAGCATTTTGCCGAGCGTCTGGCCCCGCAATAGCGGCAGCAGGAGAAAATTTATGATCCACAGAACAATGATAATAAGCCACACCGCCGGGCCAAACGGCAAAACAGGCGTGCCGTCATTTATCCAACGGCCGACGATCATCCAGACCAGTGGAACGGCGAGCAGCAGCATGTAATCGATAAAAAGAGCCGCGCACCGCAAAACGAACGGGGCCTGTAGCAGCTGGGGCGAGAAATTGACGATCCTTTCCGTTCCGGAAGATCTTGTGGGCGAGACGACGCCCTCCGCGGTTAGTGCCATATAGTAAAAAGTTAGCCTATAAGAAAATGTAAGGTCGTGTCACCCAGACGCAGCCTGTCGCCATTCGCCAGCGCGTGCGGCGTGTGGGGCTGTAGGCGGAGCGTATCGCTCACGCCGGCAATTAAAACGGTGCCGTTCGAGGAACCAAGGTCCTCGACCAGAAAGTTTCCGCCGTCGTTCCAGATACGGGCGTGGCGGCGCGAGATCTTTGTCATCGGGTCGTATTTTGACAGATCGACCTCGGGGAAAACATTCGACTGCGGATCGCGGCGGCCGACGAGGTTCTCGCTCTTTTCGAGCGAAAATACCGGGGCGTCAAGCTCGCTCGTGCCGTCGATGACCAGCTTGGCTGTCGGTGCCGTGCGGGCATAGATCTCGGCATGGACGCCGTGCTGAGCGATCGGCTGTTTCGCCCCGCAAAAGGCGCAAAACATGTCCGACGCCACGATACGCTGGCCGCAGAAACCGCAAAATACGCTTTGATTCGCAAGGCTCACGGCGGCGGGTATCTCCGTGACGCCGTAGGTTACGGTACCTCGTTTTAGATTTTCCAGATGGTCGGCGAGGACGGAACGCATCTCGGCGGCGCTCGAAAAACGGGCGTCGGCACTGTATTCGACGGCCCGCATTAATATCCGTTCCATTTGATCCGACAACTGTGGGTTTATCTGACGCGGACGCGGATTTTTTTGGAAATCGAAGATCAGCAAAGGATTATTTTGCGGATCGGCGCCGGTCAACAAATGAAACATCGTCGAACCGAGGCTGTAGATGTCCGAACGCGGTTCGACATTGCCGCTGAAAAGCTCCGGTGGAGCGTAACCCATCGTTCCGACGGCAGTAACGCCCTTTTCCTGTTGTTGGTTGATCGACCTTGCGATGCCAAAATCGATCAGCATCGTCCGCCCCGTGGTTCCGTCAAGCATTACATTTGAGGGCTTAAGATCGCGGTAAACTATGATCGCGGGCAGGCCGTGCAGATAGGCGAGCACATCGGCGACCTGTAGGGACCATTCGGTCACCGTTCGTTCATCGATACGGCCGCCGGGTGTCGAACGCAGGCGGGCAGCCAGATCGCCGCCCGAGATATATTTCATCACGAGGTAGAATCGTCCCTCGGTCTCGTCGAAAAAGTAGTCATAAATGGTCGGGATCGACGGATGGTCGAGCGTCGACAGGATCATGGATTCGCGACGGAAATCCTCGATGGCCTTTTGCTGCTGCTCTTCCTCGATGTTTGACTGGACCATTTCCTTGACGGCCCGTGTTACGTCGCCGAGATTTCTGTCAAGGGCCAGATACACCGCACCCATGCCGCCGCCGCCGATCTTGCGGACGATCTCGTAACGGTTGTTCAAAACGGTGCCCTCGGCCAGCGTCCTTAACCCGGCACGCTTACCGTCCGTGCCCGTGCCCATTGTGTGCGAGGTGTTGAGCGGGTCGTCCGTGTCAGAACCAGAAGATTTACTCCCCTCCTGCCCGAGGAGGGGTGGCGGCGTTTCGCCGACGGGGTGGTGGGAGGCGACCGGATTCTTCTCTTCGGCGTCACGGAATCCGGTCGCTACTGCTCCCGGTTCTGACAAATGAGCCTCATCGGGCTGTGCGTTGGCTGCTACGATTTCGGGCGTTTCCTCGGTTGGAGTTTCTTCTACTGCTCTTTCTTCGTTAGTTTTTGCGTCAAATGGCAGCACTTCGCCTGCGTCGCCGATCGGGAGCGCGTCGAGCGACGCCCCGCATTGCGAGCAAACTACTTCATTTTCAGCGGCTTCCGAGCCGCATTCGTGACACAGCGTCGTCATGGTCATTGTCAGAAAACCCGGGGTTCCCTTGTTTAGTGCATTATTTGAAATCGCAGGAAAGTCTTGCCTACGATGATCTCGTCACCGTCACCCAATGTTTCGGTATTACCCGGCAAAAGCCTGCGGCCACGATTTACATACGTGCCGTTGGTCGAGCCAAGGTCCTCGATAAAATAGTCGCCGCCCGAGCGGCGAATGCGTGCATGGCGGCGCGAGACCTTGGCGTCGGAATCGAAAGCGTCAAGGTCAACGTCGGGAAAAACGCCGTTATCGGCATCCCAACGGCCGATGGTCGATTCGTCATTCACGAGCTTAAACTGGGTGCCCGGAGCGTCGCCGCGCTCTATGATCAAGACCGCATGGGCCGCGCCGTTGCGATTTTCGGCATTTTCCCCGGACGGGGCGACATCTTCATACGCAAACGCCGCAGGCCGTATATCGACTGATGTAGCCTGACTTATTCTCGGCAATGAGATATGAGGCTTTGATATCTCGGGCACTGATACCTCGGGCATCGATACGTCGGCTCGGGGCGGAACATAAGCCGGCGGATGCGGGTCGGTTCCCTGGTGGGCCGCTGCCAATCTGGAGCCGCACTCGTCACAAAACCGCGAGGTGTCGAGATTGGACGTGCTGCA
>JAYVDQ010000176.1:0-2731 GCA_043749325.1 Chloracidobacterium sp.
CGCCTTGAACGAAAGGGGCGCGCCCCTTTCGTTCAAAACAACCAAACCGGACATATAATGTGCTAACTAAACCGGACTTCTTCAGTTGCTATTAACAGCGGAAAGTTTACACACGACGTGAGAACCCACCTTTCGCGGGCGAATGGCAGGACAACTATTTCAGGCTTCCACAATATCGACCTTTGTCTCGATCAGCGACTTCGGGATCAGGGCGGGGAAGTAGGCCATGATCTCCTCAACCTTTGGCCGGCCTCCGGCAAAGCCGGTGACGGCGGGCGGGCCGGTTAGGATGAGCGGGGCGATCTCTTTTGTAAATCTTTCGACATCGGCTTTGTTTTGGCCGCGAACGCCGATGCGGAGTTGGACCTCGGGGATGTCGGGTGATGGTTCACCTGCAAGATGGCCGTGGGTGGCGTTGACGCCGACGAATTCAATCAACACAAGATCAAATTTCAAACCGAGATTATCGAGCCTTGTCCTAAGTATCTTATCTGCGGCTTTTGCTTTTTCGTAGGCATCGGGCCATGCGTACACCAGAGTGCCGACGGCCTTGTAGCCGTCGGAATACGCGATCGAGACTTTGTAAAAATCGGTCTTTGGGTGGCCGCCGATGCCGGATACGAGGACGCGGTTCTCTCCGTCACTGGCAACCTGGATCGTGGCAAAATCGGCGACTACGTCCGGCGTGATGTATTCGTGCGGGTCGCCCATTTCGTAGAGAAGCTGCTCTTTGACGGACTGGACGCTGACGCGGCCACCGGTTCCCTGGTGCTTAGTGACGATAAACTCGCCATTTGGCGAGGCTTCGACAATGGGAAAGCCGATATTTGCCATGTCAGGGATCGACTGCCAATCGTATTGGCAATTGCCGCCCGATGATTGTGCACCACACTCGATAATGTGCCCGGCGATCGTTCCGGCCGAGACTCGGTCCCAATCATCAAATGCCCAGCCAAATTCGTGCATGAGCGGGGCCAGCGTCAGGCCGGTGTCGGTCAGGCGTCCGCCAACGATGATGTTCGCACCACGCCCAAGTGCCTCGACAAGCGGCGCGGCACCGAGATAAACGTTTGCGGATTGGACCTTGTCGCGGATAGCGGCGAGCGGTTCGCCGGTGTCCATGCTGTTGATGGCGACTCCATCGGCGATAAATTTATCGAGCTTGTCGAGGACGTCATCGCCGGTCACGACGCCGATCTTAATTTTGCCTTCTAATCCAAGCTCAAGAGCGGATGTGCGAAGAGCCTCGGCACAGCCCGCAACATTTACACCGCCCGCATTTGATAGGACCTTGATATTGTTCTCAACGCAGTCAGGCATGATCTCCCGCATCAACGAGATAAAATCTTTGGCATACCCGGCTTGCGGATCGCGAGAGCGCTGTTTTTGCAGGATCGACATCGTTACCTCGGCGAGGTAATCGAGCATCAGATAATCGATCGGGCCTTTGCGGACCTGATCGACCGGCGCGGTGAGCATATCGCCCCAAAATCCTTGTCCGCCGGCGACGCGAATAGTCTCTTTCATACCCCTTATTATAAGCTAAAAGAAGAGGCGCCCAAATTCCAGCCGATCTGCCGAAATATGAACGCCTATCTTGCGTAAAAAAATGCCAAGCCTATTATGGTCGCGGATGTTTCGGTCCCATAACGATGTCGTGAGTTTTATGTCCGACCTTGCGGCCGATATGCTTGCTTTTAATCCACACTTTTTTTGTAATTCTTTTACCGTGTTTCCATGTGGTTACCGTTACCCAACGGCCTTTACGATAGACCTTATGAGAAACTCGTTTTGTGGTCGGCACAATTTGTACCGACGAGCTTGTTGACGGAGCCGCCGCCTGAACTGACGAACTATCGATAAAAAGAATCGATAGACTCATTAGGATCGCGATTGATAAAGCTGATAGTTTTTTCATTTGATTCCCCCTTTTTCTGATTAATAGATGTATCACGCCCGACTATTGCACTAAACACGTTAAGTTGCCGTAATCCGGCATACTATTGCGGACGTACATTTTTTCGAATAAAGGTCACAATATCTTCGGTCGACGTACCCGGGAGAAAGATCTCCGATACGCCTTGAGATTTGAGTGACTCAATATCCTCTTGCGGCACAATGCCGCCGACCAACACCAGTGTATCATCCATTCCGTTCGAGCGTAATAGATCGACGATGCGCGGGCAGAGCGTATTATGCGCCCCGCTCAATATTGATATGCCGACGGCATCAACATCTTCCTGTAACGCCGCCGAGGCGATCATCTCCGGCGTCTGTCTCAAGCCGGTGTAAATAACCTCCATTCCGGCATCACGCAGCGCACGGGCGATGACCTTTGCACCGCGGTCGTGCCCATCGAGGCCCGGTTTGGCCACCAAAACTCTGATCTTTCTCTCGTTCATAATATGTGTCCAGTATATTAACGCTTCATCCGCGAGAGCAAACCGCCGGGCTTGATAAACGCGCGAAGCTGTCCCAATTTTCATAGTTCGTGCTTCATATCCCAGTTGGGTGAAGCAAAAATGCATTTCAGCTTTGCTGGTAAGCCGGCTTTGCGATTAATTGCATTGTACATTTCGACCCAACCATGTGTATTTATCCAGAGCGGGTTATAGCTTTGTATAGGTTTTATGATCCCATAGCGAGGCTCCTCAGTCTCGCGGATAAACGAATTGAACAGTCTATCCCAGATTATCAAAACACCCGCGTAATTCTTGTCTAAATACTGATC
>JAYVDQ010000177.1:0-6916 GCA_043749325.1 Chloracidobacterium sp.
CCGCATCTTGCGGCCGCTTTTCCGACGTGGAAGACGTTTCAGGGATTCGGTATCGACGATCCATCGGCAACCGCCCGTTTCGATTGGACTAAGGCCGGATTTCATGGATACATATTTACCGATAAAGGAACGGTCTATATTGACCCTTTTCAGGAAAACGACACCAACAATTACCTCGTTTACTACAAACACGAATATGGGGCCTCAGCGGGCGGCAACTTTAATTGCAAGACCGAAGAATCTATTGCGTCCATGATCTCACTCGAAGACCTTAACGCTCCGGCTTCACCGACGTTCGCGCTCGGAGCGAGCATTCGCACCTACCGGCTAGCTGTCGCTACGACCGGCGAATGGGCACGGTCGACGACCGCATCGACCGATCCTCAGACCGTTCGTACGGCGGCCCTTGCCGCTCTGACAACCAGCGTAAACCGGCTCGACGGAATTTTCCGCCGCGAGATCGCGGTCTCGCTCCAGCTTGTCAATCCGCCTATTACGGATAATGCGAAAAATATAATTTTTGACGATCCGGTAACCGACCCTTACGACAATACCGATTCCAGTAAACCCCCTAACGATCAATTGGCGATCAACCAAACGGCTATTGATGCACGGGTTGGCGCTGCAAACTACGATGTCGGGCATTTGTACGGCACGGGAGGCGGTGGCGTAGCGTCTTCGCCATCTGCCTGTTCGGCGGCAAAAGCCCAAGGCTATTCGGCCAGGGGCGGAACCCCTGGCGATCCGTTTACGGTCGATTATGTCGCCCACGAGATCGGGCATCAATTTGGCGGCAGCCACACTTATAACAACCGCGACAACGACGGAGCATGCACCACCCGTTCGACAAACAACGCATTTGAGGTCGGCAGCGGATCGACGATCATGTCCTATGTCGGAATATGCAATTTACGTAATTTGCAGCAGTATGTCGATAGCGGGATCCCGATGTTTCACATTCGAAGCCTGACGCAGATGGTCGGAGATATTCAGAATCCGGACAATAGCGGCTCATGCGGTACGCCGTCAGGCACCAACAACATCCCGACGGTCAACCCCGGTGCCAGCTTTACGATCCCTCGCCTAACGCCTTTTACATTGACGGCGACCGGCGGCGACGCCGACGCGGGCGACCTGCCCAATTTGCTCTACTCATGGGAAGAATACGACCTGGCACCGTCCGGCAGCGGTCAATTGGGAACCCCGGCACTGACCTATGACGTGGACACGGACGGCATTCTGCGGCCGTTATTCCGCGCGTATTCGCCGGTTGCGAGTCCGGAACGCACATTTCCGAGCCTGGCGTTTATCCTTAACCCCGCAAACAACTCTCCCGCCGGCAGCAACAATCCCCCGTTGACCTATCAGGGGACGAGTCCGACCGGAGCACCCGGTGCGACATGTCAGGCTGGAAACGATTGCGTGATCGGTGAAAGCCTGCCTTCGCAGGCGCGAACGATGAATTTTCGCGTTGCAGTCCGTGACCGTCGAGGTGGGATCGCCGATGCGGGTATGACTGTCACAACGGCGGCAAATACTGGACCGTTTCAGGTTACAGTTCAAAATACCCCCCCGATTGCCTGGGCGGCAAACTCGACGCAGACCATCACGTGGGATGTCGCCGGGACTGCTGCCGCTCCGATCAGTGCGGCCAATGTGAAAATTTCGCTCTCGACGGACGGCGGACTGACATTTCCGACCACTTTGCTCGCAAGCACGCCCAATGACGGCACCGAGCCGGTTACCATTCCAAATACCACGACCACGCAGGCGCGTATTAAGGTCGAGGCGGTCGGCAACATCTTTTTTGATATCAGCAATTCCAATTTTACGATCGGCACGGGCCCCGGCGTCACTGTAGGTGACACGACAGCCGTGGAGCGACCTCAGCCGGCTGTTATTAAAGCCTCTTCGCCAGCCACCGCCGAGGTGTTTCCGATCTCGCTTTCCTCGCCTAGCAACCAGACGGTAATTGTTCGGGTGAGTACGCACGGCATTACCGCTACGGAGGACGCTGACTATGTCGCGATCCATGATCTCGACGTTGTCTTCCCGCCAGGCACGCTCATGCAGAGCGTGTCTGTCCCGGTGATCGACGATGATGTGTATGAAGGCGATGAGACCTTTGCGCTTGACGTTGTGGCCGTTACCAATGCCGTCGTCATCGACGGCGAGGGCATAGGCACTATTGTCGAAAATGATCCGCTGCCCGGGCCGTTCGAGGGTGATATCAACCGAACGAACCTTGGGCGTCCAGGGTTTGGCGACGGAGACGTAAATGTAGCTGATACGATCCAGTACCAGAGATTTCTAAGCGGAATCGACTGTCCCGGCCGGACACCTTCGACCGAACAGCAGCGTTTGGACACGGGGCCCAGGAATGTACTTGGTGACGGATCATTAGGTGCATCGGACGGGGCAGCGATCGATGCTTATGCACGGCACGATGGATCGACCGATTTCAACCCGAACGTCGACGGCTGGCAGCCAACTCCTGCCGGCGGCCCGACGACCATTTCTAATCTCGGCTGTACACCGGTATCCGCACCGGAAAAAGCGGCGAAAACAATGCCCGAATCCAGGGCAGCAGCCTCGGCACGCGTTGTCCGAGTGGTATCTAGATCAGGAGCCAGAAACTCCGACATCACGGTCGATATCGAGATGGCGGCACAAGGCAACGAAGCCGGGACGCAGTTTGGTCTCCACTTCGATCCAACGGTACTGAGCATCAGCGATATCAGCGGAGTCGACGCCAATTCAGACATCACACCCGGAGCGGGAGCCCCAGCGGGAACAACGCTGAATGTGAATGCTGCGGATGCCGCCGCCGGCAACATCGGCATAGTGGAGAACTTCAATCGTGTTGCAGTCCCGGGAGAAACACGTATCGCCAGAGTGAAGTTCCATGTCCTGGATGGCGCGGCAGCTGGTACATCGAGGATCACGTTTGACGACTCGGTTATCAGCGGCGTCACATCGGACGCGAACGGCATGATCCTGGCCGCAAGCTACAACCAAAACGGCAGCGTTTCCATAGGGTCGGGTGTGACGGTCTCAGGCCGGGTAACGACCGCTGACGGCCGCGGCATCAGAGGTGCGACGGTGACGATCATCGACGGCGACGGTATGGCCAGAACGTCGACGACCAGCTCGTTCGGCTACTACACGTTCGAAGACGTAACCGATGCAACATACAGGATGTCGGTCGCTTCGCGGCAATACCGGTTTGCATCACGCACGATCGAGGTTGGCGACACCCTGACGGATGTTAACTTTACCGGACTGGAGTAAACTCCAGGCCATAACCTAAACCAAAAAGGCGGTCTTCGGGCCGCTTTTTTGTTGAGCAAAATAGCAACCATCGTCTTTATCTAAAAGGGCCGGCGGCCAATCGTTCCATAGTTCTATTCGGGCAGATTCATGCGTTTCAGCATCGCCTTGAATCGCGGCTCGGAGCGTAGATCGTCAAGCTCAGAGCGAACAGCATATTCATTTGCGGTTTCTGAGTGCTCAGACATATGCTTTTCGAGCCAATTCAATGCTTCCTCTCGATTTCCAAGACCAATATATATGACCGCGATCGAGTAGTTCTGAACATAACTGCCGGCCGCTTCCTGTTTTAATTCGCTGAGCAGCTTCACTGCCTCATCACGCTTGCCCGATCTCGCCAGCCACAGTCCCAAATCTCCCTTTGGTGCGGAGCGATTATTCAGTTCGATTGCCGCCCGCGTTTCGGCTATGGCTTCCGGATACATTCCTTTTGAACCATAGGCCCGACCCAAGGCCTGATGAGCGGAGGCGAAGTTTGGGTTAAGCACGAGAGTGCGTTTGAATTGTGCGATTGCCTCATCATACCTGCGAGCGAACATGAACGTATCTCCGAGATTAGTACCTATGATCGGCGAAAGCGGGTCAAGTTCCTCGGCCCGCCTTAGCTCCGAAAGACTTTCCTCAAACTGTTTTAAATTCGCGAGGCTACCACCAAACCAATGATGGGCGGTCGAGTAATCCGGTTTGAGTTCGATAGCGCGGCGAAATTCCTTTTCGGAAGCCTGACGATCCCATTCATAAAAGGAAAGATAAAAGCCGAGAGCAGTATGAGCTTCCGCCAACGAATCATCGATCTGCAACGCCCGCAGCGCCGCTGCTTTCGCTCTAGGCATGCTGTCGGTTGCCGGTGCGACATCGTAGCTCGAAAAGAGGACGTATGTTTCAGCCAATCCCGAATAGGCGAGGGCATAATTCGGGTCTTTCTCGATCGCCTGATTGTAAAAATCTACCGCTTGTTTGAGTGCGTCGCCAGTCCGCTTGTTCCATAAGAATTTTCCTTTCAAATAAAGCTGATAGGCTTCGGGATTTGCCGTGTATGACTTTGTGACTTTTGCGGTGTCTGCACTCGAAAGTTTCGATTTGAGCTTGCTTGAAACATCGCGGGCGACCTCGGTCTGCAGCGCCACAAGATCAGAGGCCTTACGCTCGTATTTATTGCCCCAAATGGTGTTTTCCGTCGGGCCGTCTATAAGTTCCACGCTAAGCGTCAATTGATCGCCGCGTTGGACAACGTGTCCGGTCAAGATCGCTTGCACCCCCAACTCCGAAGCCACCTTTTTCGGATCGATCTCCTTTCCCTTGTACCTAAAAACGGACGAACGAGCCTTTACGCTCAAATTCGGGATCTGCGAAAGGCTGTTGATCAACGTCTCCGTCATCCCATCCGACAGATATTCGACATCCGCATTGCCGCTGTCGTTGACAAACGGCATCACGGCGATGGATTCGATCTGTTTTGAATTGGACGATGAGAAATATCTATAACCGAAAAATCCACCGATCAAAACAATAGCCGCGACGACGACCACAACCAGCGGCTTTGCCGTTCGCCGAGCGGAAAAGCTGTGCTTTTCCGAAAGGCCGCCCAAACTCTCTTGAGGCTCCGCCTCCGCTCCGGTGTGAAGAATAGCGGTTTGCTCGGTTGTATGAATCTGAGCGCGAGTTGGAGCTTCGCCGGGCGCGGCAGTCGAATGCAATATAGCTGTCGCGGGCTCGTCACTTGGCAAGAACCCAGTTACGGCTGCTGACGGCGCTCCCGGTTCTGACATAGCCGGGCCATAGAGCAACTCCGCTCCGTCATCGAGACAGAACATCATCGTATTGTCGTACTCGCGGCCACATTCTGGGCATCGTTTCATAGCATTACTAAAAACCTAATAGTTATTGCGGATAGTTCATTCGCTTGATCAGAGCAGCAAATCTGGGGTCGTCATGCAGATCCACAAACATCGGATCGATCCTCATGCGAGCCACATCGTCTTTTATGACAAAGGCCTTTTCAAGTTCAACAAATGCCTTATCTTTGTCTCCAAATGCCGTATAGATCGCTGCCATCGCGTATGGCGTAAGAGAACCGCCAGGGGCTTGGCCAGGTATCTTCAGAGCCTCTGCCTCGCTCCGGCGACCCGATTTAGCATACGCGTAACCAGCAGATCCAGACAGCGACCGCTTACCTTCGTCGTTTGCTGTCCCTTCATATAACTCGATCACCTCGGCGAACATCTTATTGGCCGAATAAACATGGGCCAACCAATATCGTCCCCCAAAAAATTCCCGATCAAGATCAAAAGTCTTCCTCGCCTGAACCAGAGCCTTGTCGTTTTGCCCGTCATACATATAGGCACCGGCCAGATTTGCGTTCATGATTAGCGACATCGGCTCCAGTTCGACAGCCGTCTTGATCTCACGAACCGCATCACCGGTACGTCCGATGTCTTCGAGTAACAAACCGTAATAGTAATGAGCATTGGCATTTTTCGGGTCGATCTCGATCGCCCGTTTCAGTTCCCTTTCGGCCTCGGTCCAGTTCCAGTCCGCCTTATCAAGTACAATACCCAACGCCGAATGAGCTTCAGCTAAGTTAGGATCGATCGCGATCGCCTTAAGCGCCGCCTCCTTTGCGTTCGGGAAACCCTCCTCACGAGAGAAGAAATTGTTGCCGGTCCCGCTGATATACGCATAGCAGATGCCGACGTACGCCAGAGCAAAGTTAGGATCGAGCTTTATCGCTTGCTGGTAATAATCTATCGCCTTCTGAAGGTCGTCCTTTGAACGTCTGGCGAAATGATAGCGGCCTCGCAGATAAAGCTGATATGCCTCGTCATTATTGGTGTATTTCTTGTCTAGCTTTTGTTCGTCGGCGCCGGAAAGTTTCAGTTTCAGTTTTTGCGTGATCTCGGTCGCGATCTCTCGCTGCGTCGCGAGGATCTCTGACATCTTGCGTTCATACTGCTCGCCCCACAGCGATGTGTTATTGCGGACATCGACGAGCTCGACCGTGATATTCAAATTGTCACCGCGCTTTACAAGCCGTCCGGTCATTACCGCATCAACGCCGAGTTCGCTCGCGATCTTCGCGGTGTCAGTATCTTTGCCCTTGTAACGAATGACAGAACTTGCGGGACTGACCTTCAATCCAGGCAACTGTGACAAGCGAAAGATAAGTGATTCCGCCAGGCCGTCGGACAAATAATCCGTGTCCGCATCCTCACTCCTGTTCTGAAACGGCAAAACAGCGATCGAATTGATGGGTCCGCCACCAGCAGGTTTGCAATATCGATAACCAAAAAATCCGCCGAGAGCGATGATCGCGAGCAAAAACGGTACCGCCAATAGACGCTTTTCCAGACCACGAGGTGTTGGAACAATATCGCCCGTGTTTGCAGCCAAGATCACCGTTTCGTTCGTAGTGTTGATCTGAGCGCGAGTCGGAGCCTCGCCGGGGGCAGCCGTCGAATGCAGGATCGCCGTCGCGGGTTCATCCACGGACGCCGGGCCAAAGAGCAGTTCAGTCCCGTCATCGAGACAGAAGCTCATCGAATCGTCGTTGTAATTTCTACCGCATTCAGGGCATCGTTTCATAAAA
>JAYVDQ010000178.1:0-2857 GCA_043749325.1 Chloracidobacterium sp.
TACAAGAGAACTGCGAACGGCCCACTTAGTTTCTGTTGATCAGCAGGTATGGTCGCGTGGCGGCAGCACTCGATACCTTTGGAAACCTTCGCACGTTGAAGGTGCTATAACCTACGTCCTCTACGGACAAGGTGAAGATCTGCCAAATTTCTAGCCGGCGCTCGCGCACCCTCCCTACGGGTCGGGTTTCCGCCTTCGCTGGCCAACTTGATTTATGACTTACGAAATCAACGAAACCCACGACCCCCGGCTTAAAAGCTGGGTCGAATCCGCCAACGATCCGAATACGGATTTTCCGATACAGAATTTGCCGTTTTGCATTTTGTTACGGACCGATGAGGAAGGTAATGAATTTGCATTTTCTGGAACGGTAATCGGCGACAAGGTGCTCGATTTCGGAGCCGGATTTAGTAAGGATATTTTTTCTTTCATAAATCCGAAAATCGAAAACTATTTTACGGATTTCGACGCGTTTTGCGTTGCGGTCACGAAGATGAGAGGTTGGGAAACTTTCTCAGCGACTGATGCTCCATACTTCTCGGCTATTCGACGGTTTTATAGTCAATTGTTACTCGAGGGTTTACCCGAAGAGTACAGAGGCGAAGTTAAAAGATGGCTCTTTCCAATTCGGGACGCGGTTTTCGATTTGCCACTTCACGTCGGCGACTACACCGATTTCTACTGCTCGATCTACCACGCGACGAATGTTGGCTCGATGTTTCGGCCGGACAATCCGCTGCTGCCGAATTACAAATATGTGCCGATCGGGTATCACGGGCGGGCTTCGTCGATCGTGATCTCGGGGACGGACATCAGGCGGCCGCACGGGCAGAACCGAAGCGATGCGGAGGCTCCGCCTGTGTTTATCCCGTGCAAGAATCTCGATTACGAGATGGAGGTCGGGTTTTTTGTCGGACATGGCAATGAGCTGGGAAGCTCGATCCCTATCAGTGAGGCCGAGAAACATATCTTCGGCCTGTGTCTTGTCAACGACTGGTCCGCCCGCGATATCCAGTCTTGGGAATACCAGCCGTTGGGTCCGTTTCTCGCCAAAAACTTTGCGACGACCATTTCGCCATTCGTCGTCACCATGGAGGCACTTGCACCGTTTCGCACCGCTGCGTTCGACCGGCCCGAGGGCGACCCGGAGCCGCTTGGATATCTAAACGACCCGGCCAATCAAAAATTCGGCGGCATCGACATCAATCTTGAGGTCTATATCCAGACGCAGAAGATGCGCGATGAAAATATCGGACCTCATCTTCTTAGCCGTTCGAATATGAAAGACCTCTACTGGACGATCGGCCAGATGCTGACGCACCACGCCTCCGGCGGCTGCAATCTCCAAACCGGTGACCTCATCGCCACCGGCACGATCTCCGGCAAGGAAAAGTCCGAACGCGGCTCCATGCTCGAACTAAGCTGGCGAGGCACCGAGCCCATCGCTCTGCCCTCCGGCGAAACCCGCCGCTTTCTCGAGGACGGCGACGAGGTCATCATGAAAGGCTACTGCGAACGCGAAGGCTTTCGCCGCATCGGGTTTGGCGAATGCCGGGGAAAGATCGTCGCCGCTGCATAGTGTATTAGTATTGTTTTTGATAATTAACTTATGTAATTTCTACATAAAAGATTTCGTTGAGGTATGTATGAAAATAAAATGCTTGGTGACTCTCATTCTTTTGATTTTATCAGCGGCTAAAATTTTCGCCCAAATACGGCCGAGCGTGCCAGCGCCGCCACCGGTTATACCGGAAAAGCGCGAAATTCCGACAATGCCCGAATCCCAAATGGGTGAAAAACACAAAAAATTTGAGGATGATACCGATGACGTTGTCAGGGTCGATACTACGTTGGTGCAGATCGACACTGTCGTCCTGGACAAGAACGGTAAATTGGTGCCCGATCTTAAGGCCGCCGATTTTGAAATCCTGCAAGACGGAAAGCCGCAGAAGGTAGATTTCTTTTCCTATATTCCATCGGGTGGCGAACAAATTAAGGTCCAAAATCCGATCGCGAAAGTTACACCTCCTCTCCAATCAAATTTTGGCGTTGAAAAACTTAAACGAACCATCGCTTTTGTGGTCGATGACACATGTATGTCATTTGCAAGTGTAAATGCGGTCCGCGCATCACTCATGGATTTTGTAAATAATCAGATGCAGGACGGGGACCTGGTCGGGATTTTTCGAACCCGCAGTGGAAATGGAACGCTCCAACAATTTACCGGAGACAAGAGCCTGCTGATCAAAGGTATTAAGGCAATTACGTTCTCGCAGGTCCTAGGTTGTCAGAATGACTTTGCCCCGAACCGCGACAATTCCACGCTAAAACAGGGTCAAGCCGGGGCTGCTACGTTTCAAGATCCAACTGCGGTAAAGGCAGAGGCCAGGATCAACTCTATCCGGCGGGAAACTGTCTCACTCGGATCGGTAAAGACGGTTGAATATCTGGTTCGCGGGATGCAGATAATACCTGGCCGAAAAGCAATGATCCTGCTTTCGGACGGTCTGTTTTCCACAAATGAAGGTTCAAATCAAACCTTGACTGCAATGCGAAGACTGGTAAATTTTGCAAATCAATCGTCGGTTGTCATTTACGCGATGAACTCGGGAGGATTGTTCGATTCGACTTTAATTTCGGCCGCAGACGAAGTTCTCCCGTTTTCGGGCGACGGAGGAGGAGGCAACGACATTGAGAAACTCATCACAAAACGCACCGATATTTATCGAAACGGTCTTGACGGCCTTCGATACCTGGCGTATGCCACCGGCGGTACCTTCATTAACAATTCAAATGATCTGAATGCGGGATTTCGCCGCATCCTTGGCGATCAAAAGGGGTATTACCTGATCGGGTA
>JAYVDQ010000179.1:0-8362 GCA_043749325.1 Chloracidobacterium sp.
CACCTACTTTCAGGTGGCCGCAGCGGTTACGATATCGGGCCGGATCTTCGCGGCAGATGGCGCGACAGGCCTCAGAAACGCGGGTGTCACGCTCACCGATCCACAAGGCGGCGTGCGAACCGCAACAACCAGCTCGTTCGGCTTTTACTCGTTTGATAATGTCGCGGCTAGCGGCTCCTACACGATACGCGTCTTATCGCGTCGCTTTCGCTTTTCGTCGCAGACGGTCCAGCCGTCGGGCGATCTGGCAAATATCGATTTTGTCGGCCTCGAGTAATACACCTCAACTTTCCCCCCAATATTTGCATCATAATTGCTATAATATGCATCGCAATTCGCAAAGGGATCGGAAGAAATGAAAAAGTATCAACTGCTGGTTATTTTCGCTTTGGTGTTTTCAGCGATCGGGCTGGCAACACCCGCGTCCGCTCAGACCGATGGCGGGCGTGGGGTTTCGGAACACGTACCGGGCAACCCATCGAAACCCGAGCCCCCGCCTTCGAAAATATCCGATATTCAGGCCATCTTGCGTGAACGCCGGAGCCTGGCGCCGTCCGATCCCTGCGCAATGTCGGTTACTATCACCGTCGGCCAGCCGATAACGGCTTCGCTGGCGGCGGACGATTGCCTCGTTAACAACACCTTCATCGATTATTACGTTTTTCAGGGCACGGCGGGCCAGGCTATCTCTATCTCGGAGACCTCAAGCGTCTTTGATACCTATTTGTATCTGTTTGACGCTGCCAGCAATGTGATCGATTACAACGACGACGGCGCAAACACAAGCAATTCGCGAATTCCCGTGGACGGCGGGGTGATAACGTTGCCATATACCGGCCAATACTTTATCGGGGCAAATTCGTACAGCCGGGCAACCGGAGCATACACCGTCAGCGTCAATACGCCGGCTGCCTGTGCTCCCAAACTGGCCTTTTACAATCAGACACCCGCCGGGACATTAGCCGCGTCCAGCTGCGCCATAAATATTGCCGGCCAGCCCTTTTACACCGATCTTTATACATTTTATGGCGCCGCCGGAAAGCAGGTCTCGATTACGTTGACTTCGACGGCGTTCGATGCATATCTGACCCTGCATACGCCGAGCGGCACGGGGAGCCTCGAAGATGACGACAGCGGCGGCGGCTCGAACGCGCGAATCCCCGCGAGCGGGACATACACCTTGCCCGAAACCGGAACCTACACGATCGAAGCGAGCACGTTTGGCCAAGCTCAGACCGGGAGTTATACGTTGAATATAACCGGTCCGGCGACCGGCACGATCAGCGGCCGTGTGGTCACCCCGTCGGGGTCAGGGTTGCGAAACGCGACGGTCTCCTTGACCGATTCCCTCGGCGTCCGGCGAACTGCCACTACAAGCTCGTTCGGCTTTTACAGCTTTACGGACGTGCCCGTGGGCCCGGATTATGTTATACGAATTTCGTCACGGCAATACCGGTTTACACCCCAAACTCTGCAGTTTAACGACGACCTGACAAATGTTAATTTCACCGGGCTGGAATAGGTATCCCCCATTTGTGGTCCAAATTGCATAACCGATTGGTAGTGATCCGGTTTGTATTTTTTTGTGTTCTTTGTGTCCGCCGCTTATCTGCTAAACTACTCTCATACTTTCAATTTTGAATCCAAGGAGAATTACCGTGAGCAGGTCTCGTTTTTCGATTAACATTGTCGCCTTTGTTATTAGTTTCGTTTGTCTTGGCTTTAACGCCGCCGCGCAAGCACCGCTTTCCGCCGATCAGACCGCACGGATCGATAAGATCGCGTTGGATACGCTCGCGAGCACGGGTGTGCCGAGCGCTTCGGTGGCGATCGTCCGGGACGGGCAGGTCGTCTTTACCAAGGCTTATGGCGACGCTCGTCTTGAATCTAAAACCGCGGCCACGCCCGCGATGCGGTACAGCATCGGGTCGATCAGCAAGCAGTTTACTGCGGCCGCGATGCTGCTGTTGCAGGAGCAGGGCAAGCTCTCGCTCGACGATAAGGTCGGCAAATACGTGCCTGACCTGACGCGGGCAAACGACGTGACCATTCGCCAACTGCTCTCGCACACCTCCGGTTATCAGGACTACTGGCCGCAGGATTATGTCATGCCGGGGATGCTCAAACCGACCTCCGCGAGGGCGATCATGGACACGTGGGCGAAAAAGCCGCTCGATTTTGAGCCGGGCACGAAATGGCAGTACAGCAACACCAATTTTGTCATCGCCGGTGTCATTATCGAAAAGGTATCAAACAAGCCTTTGCTGCAATTCTTGCAGGAAAAGGTGTTTACGCCTTTGGGGATGAAGAGTGTCGCCGACATCGACCGTGCCCGGCTCGGCGACACGGACCCAACCGGGTATCTGCGTTACGCGTTGGGGCCGCTGCGTGTCGCTCCGAAAGAAGGGCCGGGCTGGCTCTTTGCGGCCGGCGAACTGGCGATGCCTGCCTCCGAACTCGCGAAATGGGACATCTCGATCATGGACCAGAAACTTTTGAAGCCGTCATCGTATCGTGAATTCGGCACGGACACGCTGCTCGCAAACGGCACCAGCACGCATTACGGTCTCGGCGTCGATGTCAATAATCAGGGCGGCCACCGCATCTTGTCGCATGGCGGCGAGGTGTCGGGCTTTACGGCGCAGAATAACGTCTTTCCCGACGACCGCACGGCCGTCATCGTGCTCACCAATCAGGACGCCGCCAGCGCCTCCGGCGAGATCGCGGGTGCCATTTCTCAACTGCTGTTTGCAACGACCGGTGACGCGGCAACGCCCGCAAAGCTCGAACAGGCCAAAAAAATATTCGAAGGGCTGCAAAAAGGCACCATCGACCGGACATTGTTTACCGACAACTGCAATTTCTATTTCAGCGAACAGGCGCTAAAGGATTTTGCCGCGAGCCTCGCTCCGTTCGGTGCGCCGGTGTCGTTCGTCCAGGTTGGCCAGGGCCTCCGCGGCGGTATGACTCTGCGAAGATACCAGATCAGATTCCCGCAAAAAACCCTGCGGGCATGGACCTACGAAATGCCCGATGGAAAGCTCGAGCAGTTTCAGATCGCGGGGCAAAATTGATGATGGTGCAACCGGTTTTGTCGCTGAAAGCGACTCTAAGAAAATGTTTACAGAATCTAATTACCATTGTTGCCCTTTAATTTAATACTTCTCTTGCTGCGGAGCACGATGTCGCCTGGATCTACTTTGAGGCTGATATTGTGAATTTTCCCGTCGCCGCCAACTTGCGGGTAAAATCCGATCACGTATTGGTTTTTTAGCTCGTCGGCGATGTTTTGAAAGGCCTCTTTGAAATCTGTTGACTTGGCTTCGAGGCGTTTGCCACCCGTTGTGGGGCCGAGGGCGTTCATCAGCCGCATTTGCTCATTGGCCATGTCCTGAAATTTCTTTATGGCTTCGGCGCGGGTCATGACGCTGCCGTCGCTGAATCTTACTTTGTCGGGAAGATTGGGAATGCTGTAGGGGGCCATCATATTAAACATGATCGGATAAACAAGGATGTCTGTTTCGGCGAGCGTATTGAGCAGCAATTTATCAGAAACAGCCAGACCCATCACATATCCGTCCGTTAATACGATGATCGCTTTTCTTCCCTGTACGCCGGTAAAACTCCTGGTCACGATCTCATACATCGCATCCTGCATATTCGAACCCGCGGCCCCATACAGATTGGCGTTATTTATAGCTTTGCTCAATTTCTTTTGGTCGGATGTAAATTCCTGCAGCACCCGCATCTCGCCCGCAAAGGTCACGATCATGCCACGATCTTCGGGCCGGAATATCTTAACAAAATCGCGGGCGGCACTTTTGATATTGTCCAAAAAGCGCATCGTGCTGCCGCTCACATCTATCAGGATCACGACATTCATCGGGGCCTTTTCGTCGGCAAAAAATTCGATGTCCTGCTTTTCGCCGTCCTGGATGATCGAGAAATTTTCTTTCTTCAACCCCGCGATATACCGCCCCTTAACGTCGCTCGCGATCACGGGAATATTCAGGAGAACGGTGGTGACCCTGATCGGCTGGTCGTCCTTTTCCGGCGTCTGGCCGCCCGCGGCTAACGAAAAAATGGCTAAAGCAAACAAAACTGCTGTATGAAACTTTAGAATTTTCATAATTCAATTTTAGACAGGCCACGTGGTCAGCCAGGTTGCAAAACGCGTCCATGCATCGGTTCCCGAGAGGACGATTCGCACCGGGTACGACGCGATCATGAACAGGGCCCCGGCGAGGAAGACAACGTTGAGCTTGCGGTTACGCCATGTGTCGTAGATCAGGATACCGATGGCGAGCAAGGTCGGGACGCCGAAGAAAAACAGCGGCCCTAATACCTGCAGCGACGCGAACGGAAAGCGGCCCAGCCCCGGCGGCAGGAAGTTGAGAGTCGTCAGCAGCATCAGGCGTTTGTGGTCGGCGAGGCGTTTGCGGTAGTAGATCGCGGCCCCAAAAAGACCCGCAAATACAAACACGTCAAAGATCGGCACCGCCAGAAACGCAAGCGGCGGAATGTCCGGCGGCGTCGAGGCCGACCCGTATTTGGCGGCCGAAACAGCCGTAAAAAACCCGACAAAAAAGATCGCGATGGCCAGAGCAATGCCGAGCAAACCGAGATTCATGTGGACTCTGGGTCGTTTCGAGCGGATCAGCCAGACCTGCGTGATAAAAAATGCGATCCATGTCGTCATCAACAAGCCATGAATATGCACGAGTAGGCTCGGCAGCAGCGGGTTGCCAAACGCGAACTTGAGATAATACGTCCGCGCAAATCCGATCAATATTACAGTCGGAAAGAGTATAGAGATCGCCGCAAACAGCCTGCGGTCGGAGGCTCGCCAGTCATAGGGGTCGTTCATCGCCATAATTTTCACTCGGATATTAGAAGGAACCTCAGGGCCTTAGTGGAGCAGAGCCTGTACCCGAACCAATCCCGCTCGCCGAGGGCGCGGGAGCCGGTTTCGAATCCGGAACCATAAACCCCTGTAGCACAATGAGTTTGACTATCGTTCGCGAATCGCTCCGCTGGAACCTGTCGGCAAGCTGGCTCATGTGCTCGAGATCGGCCTTGCCGAGCATCTGCAATTGCGGGACATATCTAAACAGCAGTACGGAGGTGCCAAAATTTCCGTTGGCGTGCATGACAAATTCGCCCCGCTTAAAGGTCTTGTCGCGTTTGTTGTACTTGCTCAGGACCGCCGCCGCCTGGACCATGCTGTTAAATTCTTCGACCAGCGGCTCGAACATGCGAAACGCGAGGTCCGGGTCAACGGCGGAGTACCCGCGAATGACCTCCATCATGTCGGCGAGATCGTCCTCGTCGTCGGGAAAATCTTTTGCGAGCCCCTTGGCGTCGGTCATGATGTCCTTGGCGGTCTCGATATCTTTATCCTTTTTCGTCCGCTGCACCTGCATAGCCAGGGCGACCAATCGCTGAATCTGGATTTTCCGGTTGGTCATTGCCCTGATCAGAGTGCGGGCGTCATCGATCTTTCCCGCAGCAGCGGCCCGCATGATCTTTGCCGCGTCAAACTGCTCCTGCGCCGTCGCCCGTGTTTTATCGTCCGGTATCTGATCGATCAGCTTTTTGTCCCGGGCTTCGTCAGTGACCTGGCTGATTTTTTGCGTCAGCATCGGGTACATCATCCGCTTCATATTTTCATCCGACGATCTTGCCAACTGCGCGAGCATATCCTCGGGCGTCGAATTCGGATCGAACGCACTCGTCATGCTCATCACGGATTTCATCTCGGTGGGTACGTTTTTTCGATTTTCGGCGTCGCGGGCCTTGAGCGCGGGTATGCGCTCGGGCACAAATTTTTCAAGTGTTGGTATCGCGCTCTTGATCATCCCCATAGCTGCCATTGTCTTTGACGGCACGAGCAGAGCGTCGGCCAGTTTACCCGCCAGATTTTTCATCTGAGCGTCGGCAAAGGCAAACGGCTTGACCTTGGAATCGGGCGACGGCGGCCGCGCAGCGAACTGCAAATAACTAAGCGCGGTCTGCATATCGTTCTGATTTCTGGCCATATCCGCGTCCGATAGCTTTGCGATCACGTCTGAGCCCAGATCGGCTGCCTTTTTCGGGTCCTTTTGATTCAGGCTTTGCAGCATCTGTATCAGGCCGCTAGTCACGCCCTTGGCCATACTGTCCTTGATAAGTTTGATCATCTTATCCGGGTCGTTACTGGCAGCACGCTGAGAAAAATTTTCTTCAAGCTGTATCTCCTGGGCAGCCCGGGCATTGTCCATGACACGGGTAATATTGGCAACGTCGATTACCCCAAGCGACGCTGCCGCCTTAGCCACCGCGTCTGCCAATCTGGGAGAACGCGTCTGGAGCAGTGTCTCAAGAGCCAGATCGACATCATGTTTTGCGATCATCTGCAAAACATCGTTACGAGGGTCATCCTGGTCGTTGATGTTGTAATTCGGCTCGGTACTGTCGGCGCGTTCCTTTTCGGCTTCGCCGTTGTACGCAATGATCTCGTTCGCGGCGTTCTTAAACAGCTCGCGTGCGCGTTTTTCATCTGTTTTCCAGTAGATATCCGCCGCCATCGCGTCAACGAGCGCCCGGTTCCCCGGCAGCCGCAGCCCGTTTGCGTCCAAGATCGACTGGTCGAGCATCTGTAGGACGAGTTCGTCGAGTTCCTTCTTTTTCTTCGCTTTTTCGGGGTCGGTCGCCGCAGGCTGAGTCTGGGCAGCGGCAAAGGCGCACAAAAGCAACACAGTTGACATTAAAAAGACAAGCTTTCGCATCCGCATCGGTGGGTACTCCTGTTAAATAAAATGGCTCTGTTCGCACGAATTATAACACAAGAAATGGCCACAAGAGTGCCCATTTTCGCAGGCATTTTCCCTACCGCGCTCGGGGAAAGGCAGTCTAAGGTGTCATCGTAATTCTATACTGCCTGATTGAGCATTTTTAAGACAGGTTCGTCCTGCTCTTTCTTTTTCTTGGATGTTTGTTTGTTATAAGCAAATGTTGGCGCAGTGCAGCCGCGAAGCCAACTCGAAATGAGCAATGTTCGGCCCGTTCCGGCTTGACACGTCGTCGTCCTAATCGTATATTTTGAAGTTCGGCTATTGATGGGCAGCCTGCAAAGGCGGCCCCCCAACCGGGCCGAACCGGTGTTAAACCGGCATTTCAAAACAGGCCGCCCTAGCTCAGTTGGTAGAGCATTCGATTCGTAATCGAAAGGTCGAGAGTTCGAATCTCTTGGGCGGCTCCACTATAACCCGCAGTAAATAATATACTTACCTTATAATCCACGCGGCTCGAAAGAGCCGCTTTTCTTTGCTATGCCCTTCGGTTGCCCCTTTCAGCCACGTAACCCCACCACGAAAGAACGGCTTTTCTGTTGTTTCTCTAATATTTTCCCTATCCTCGTAGATAAATCCGTCTCGCTCCTAGCTTAATCATAGTCAATGCTGTTCTAAAATTTCCTCTCGTGTCCTTTTAGAAAAGGAATTAGGTGTTTCTCCTTCGAGTACAATATCCGATACCTAACCTTGAAATATCCGACCTCACTGACATTTCGTTCCTTGGCAAGATCATCTTTGAGCCTATTCAATTGTTATTAAAATACATTATCCATGGAATGGCATTGCAGAGGTCAGGGGTTCGATCCCCCTCGCCTCCACCAATATTTTCAATGGCGTACGGTAAAATGGTTCTTTTTGGTTGAGATAAAATTGCATGCCAAAAAACTACACTTTTCTGACGCCCTTAATAAATTGTTACAAGACGAAAAGAGATCTCTTGACCTTTTTTCAGAATGGGAGCACGAATTTTCTCTTACCGTATTTGAATTTAAACAAGCCCTAAAAGTTGACTTAGCGGCCGAAAAAACTAAATCCAATCGAATTCTGAATTAAACCAAATTCAGATTTGTTTAGATTTCTTTAGAATAATTAATTTCATTTTAGGATTCACCTGGCCCATGCCTTGTAGTCTGGCTTTATTGCGAAATTTGGATTTGATGGATTTTCAGATTTTCCATCAATAGTTCCCGGGTTCTCCAATAAAAATGAGGTGAGTTCCATTTACCGCAAAGAGTGAGTTATTGAATTGAGCCAGTTTTATGAAGTTCTTAAGAATCGTTTCCGATCGCATGAGGTTTTTATGCTGGCAGGGCAACCAATCAATCGGGAAACGTATCTAGGTGGAAAAGACAGACGGCTCGAAATTACGCAAATATGTCCAAACACGTAAATGCAAATTGACATCAGTTTCTGAACCGTGTTAATGTTTTCGGCAATCGAGTGGATAAGTTTTTTTTGAGATCTTCTAAATTTTTTTGAAGATTTGTTCTTCCAAATTTGACCTAATTGGGTCACGGGGTTTTGATGTC
>JAYVDQ010000180.1:0-3480 GCA_043749325.1 Chloracidobacterium sp.
ACGACCGTTCGTGCTGACGCCAAACTAGAGACTGGTTCGATCTCCGAAACCGTCGAGGTCACCGCCGATCAGGTCCAGCTAAAAACCGACCGGGCCGATGTCAGCGGGCAGCTTACCACCGAACAGACCTCAAATCTGCCTCTGTCTATAGACCGTAATTATCAAAGCGCTCTTGAAACGGTCCCGGGAGTTTCCGAGCCTGTTACTGTCGGCTCAAGTTTTGGTAATCCGAACGGTTCGCTCATCAGCCGCGTCAACGGACAAAATGAGCGGTATAACAATTTTCAGCTCGACGGCACGATTAATAATCAGACCAATGTAATTTCGCAAACCGCCATCGTGCCGCCGGCCGACGCCATTCAGGTGGTTGACGTTTCGACCAATTCCTATGACGCCGAGCAAGGCCGGGCCGCCGGTGGTGTGGTCAACGTGCAGATCAAATCAGGCACTAATAAATTGCACGGCACCGCATTTGCCTATAACACGAACAGTTATTTCAAGGCTAAAAACACTCTTTCGACCATTGCCCAGCCAAATACAAATTTGAATCAGTTTGGCTTTACGATAGGCGGGCCGATCATCAAGAATAAGACCTTCTTTTTCGGTGACTATCAGGGCGGACGGGATCGACGCGGGCAAAATACGCTTGTTTCCGTGCCGATCGCGGCTTACCGGAACGGCGATTTTAGCTCGGTATTGGGAAGCTATATTTGCTCTACAGTGAGTGGAACCACCACGACAGCTTTTCGCAGTCCGACACCTGGCTGTTCGGCTGGTGGAACAATAGTTAATGTCCCAGATTCCGGCGGACAGGTCGTGCAGTTGCGAGACGGGATGATCTTCCGACCGTCAATTACAAGCTCGACGGCACGTACGCCATACGCCAATAACATTATCCCGGTTGGGGAACGCAGCCCGGCGGCGGTAGCTCTCTTCGCCGCTCTGCCCCTGCCTAATCTTTCGGGAACACAAAGCAACTACGAGGCGACTGGTTCATTTATACAGAATCGCGATTCGTTTGACGTCAAGGTCAACCACAATTTCAGTGAGAAGACGACCGCATTTGGACGCTACAGTTATTTCAAATCGCTGACTTCCGATTTACCGGTTTTCGGCGACCTCGGCGGGCCTAACAGTAACGGTGGTGCCACTGCATCGGTGGGACCGGGCAGAAATGACAGTATCTCGGCTAACGTAACGCACGTTTTTTCGCCGAATCTGATCACGGAATTCCGCTTTGGCTATGTTGGTGTTCATATAACCGGCACCAATCCATCCGCAAAGGGATTGGGAAATTCGATTGGGATCACCAGAACAAACATAGACGATTTTTTTAGCGCGACGGGAATTCCGCAGATCGCTTACAGTGGTTACGATTCACTCGGAAGCGCGACCACTCTGCCGTTCGACATCACCGAAAGAAGCTACAACATCGTCAACAACTGGACGAAAATCGTTGGCAACCACACTTTCCGTTTCGGCGGCGACATCAGAAAGCTGAAACTCGATAAATCACAAGCTACGAGCAGCAATCCGCGAGGGCTCTATACCTTTACGACCGGCCCGACGAGCGTGTTGGCCAGCACGGGCCGCCCGGCTCCAACGACATCGAATGCCAATGCAGTCGCGGGGTTATTACTTGGTGCACCGCAGTCGGTTCGACGGACGACGGTTGCCCAGTTGGGCGGATACATCCTGCCGCAGTATTTCTTTTTTGCACAGGACCGCTGGCAGGCCAATCCAAAACTAACGCTCAACTACGGCGTGCGTTATGAGCTATACCCCTACGCCCGCGGCATAAATCCGGGCGATCAATCATTTTACGATCCGGCGACAAACACTATTTTAGTAAGCGGTTACGGCCCGAATAACGACAACATAAATGTTAAGACTGAGCGGGGAAACATTGCGCCGCGTCTCGGCGTCGCCTACCGGCTGGATGACAAAACAGTAATCCGTGGGGGTTACGGGATCAGTTACGTTCCGATCTCGCTAAACACGCTGGCAAATCAAAACTTTGGCAGCCAGATCGATCTACAGATCGCCGGAGCAAGCGCTCCGTTTCAGCCACTTTCAGGCGGTGTCCCGATAACTTTTGCCACCGGCATTCCGGCGGCGCCGGTCATTGACTTGACCAGCGGTATTGTCACTCCCCCGGTTACGGCAGTTGTCGGCGTGATCGATCCAAAGGCCAAACGCGGTTATATTCAATCCTTTAATATAACGGCTGAGCACGATTTCTGGGGTTTTGTAGCCTCTATAGGCTACGTCGGCTCGCGGGGCACCCGCTTGCCCGGAACGCTTAACATCAATGCCGCAGGCCCAGGCTCGACTGCGGCACAACGCCCGTTTGCCATCAGATACGGACGGACGGCAGATGTTCTCCTGTCCGATTTTATGCTGAGTAATGCCTACCATTCGCTGCAGGCTCACGTTGACAAGCGTTTCAAAAAACTCGGCGGTCGGTTGACGCTGGCATACACTTACAGCAAGTCCCTCGATTATACCGACGCATTTTCGCTCAATAACGCTCTCAACATCGATGCTAATCGTGGGCCTTCGCCGTTTGACCGCAAGCATAACCTGGTTGTCAGCCACGTTTTTAGGATACCGATCGGTGACGACGGTGAATTGTTTGACGGAAACGGTTTGCGGTGGCAGCGACTGTTCGGTGGATTTACGCTGAGCGGCACGTTTGTAATGCGTTCGGGAACACCGGTAAATATCACGGGCACAAACGGCGCCGCCAATACAACGCCACAGGGCAGCGCCAACAAACCCAATCAATCCGGCCCGGCCAAAATACTTGGCGGCCGCGGACCGGGAGATTTTTATTTTGACACCACGGTATTTTCGGCGCCGGACCCATTTACCACCGGGAATGTAAGCCGCAATTCTTTACGGGGCCCCGGTTATATTAACTACAACGCGGTGCTGGCCCGGACGTTGACCTTTTCCGAAAGATTCAGGCTGAGAGGTGAAATGGCTGTGTTTAATGTCACCAATACACCTCATTTTGGCAATCCCATTGGGACATTCAATCCGAGCTTGACGAGCACTTTTGGCAAGATACAAAGCACATCTGGTGAACGGCAGATTCGTTTTGGATTAAAGTTTCTGTTCTAATTCCGGGGGAGCCGATATCATTAAACTACCGGGTGATGGGTTGCTGCTCCTCGCTCCCGATAATATTTTCTTTTACTAAACTCGTCAAATGACCCCTGTTTTCCGATACAACGTTATATTCTTGCTGTTATTCGCGGCATTTACCGTGCTTGCTCAGGACCAAAAAGTAAATATCGCGTTGGTAAATAATCAGCCGTTTCCCGTTCGAATGCCCGTAGCGGTGAAAGTCGCCAATTTGAAAGGCGATAGCTTTAAAGCTTCAAACGGAAAGGCGATTCAACGAGCAGGGGACGAATTGATTTTTATTTCGGATATACCGGCGGCGGCGCACCACGAATTTAATGTTCAAAATGG
>JAYVDQ010000181.1:0-3961 GCA_043749325.1 Chloracidobacterium sp.
CGGCTCCCAAGATTTGCCCTCGTCGCGGCTGCGATAGACGCGGAGTTTGCCATCGCAGGTGTAACGCTTGCCGTCCGAATCGAGCGGCACGATAAAGACGGATCCTGCGTCGCTGACCGTCAGGCCAAAGCCAAAATTCGACGGCAGCCCGCTCTCGATTTCCTGCCACGTCGTTGCGCCGTCGCGGCTGCGGTAAACGCCGTGATGATTTTGCAGGAAGTACAGGTTCTTTTTCTTCGGGTGACGGGCGATCTTGTGAACGCACTGGCCGAATTCGGGATACTGATCGGGCAGAAAATACGCCTTGACGCCGGTGTTGGTCACCTGCCAATGCTCGCCGCCGTCAGCCGTCTGATAAACGCCGCCGGTTGAGATCGCGATCTTGATGTCGTTCGGATCTTTTTTGTCTGTGACGACCGTATGCACGGCAAGCCCGCCAAAGCCAGGCGTCCATTTTTTGCGGTGCGGATGGCCCCACAGCCCTTTGTTGAGCTTGAAAGTTTCGCCGCCATCATGCGATTCGAATAACGCCGCCGGTTGGGCTCCGACATAGAGCGTATTAGGATCGGCACCAGGCGAGATCTGCCAGATGTTTTCGAGAGACTTTTTGGTATTCGCGGGCATTTTGATCCGCATCCGCTCCGGCTCGTCCCACGTCGCGCCCATATCGGTGCTTTTCAGCAGTTCGGCTCCAAAATGCCAGCTCGTGGCCGCCGCCCACAGGTCACTGCGGCCTTTTCGGTCGTCGTAAAACGCCGAATATACTGCCCGGCCGGCAAAGTGCGGCCCGTTCATCGACCAATGTCCGTTGCCGCCGCGGCGTAAAATAAACAGACCCTTTGCAGTTCCAACTAACAGCATTATGCTTTTTCCAGCCATAAATATATTGTCCTCAATTATTTACAACATTGTGAATACCCACATTCTTGTTTCGCAGATCGACTTTACTTAAAACCAGCTCTTCTTGCCACCGAGCAAACTGCCGAGCACACCACGTACAAGTTTGGTCCCGATGGATCGAGCAATGCTTGTGCTGGCCGACCGTACGGCGGATTTGCCGATGGATTCCCACATCGTGTCAGGTGCTCGAGCCGCGGTGCGCTCGGCTTTTGCCGCTTGCTCATTCGCTTTCGCCACTGCTTCAGCCTCGGCGGCCTGCTGCTGCTCGGCAAGTTTTGCGTCATGCTTTACCTTTAGCAGTTCAAAGGCCGATTCGCGGTCGATAGCGTTCTCATAAACACCTGCGACGAGCGAATTTGCGATCAACCCGGCACGCTGCTCCGGCGTGATCGGTCCGATGTGTCCGACAGGCGGCACGACGAACGCCCGGTCAACCATTGTCGGAATTCCCTTTTCATCCAGAGTCGAGATCAACACCTCACCAACTCCGAGCTCGGTAATGACAGTTTCGGTATCGAGCTTGGGATTGACGCGAAAGGATGATGCCGCAGCTTTGACGCCCTTTTGCTCCTGTGGCGTATAGGCACGCAGAGCGTGTTGGACGCGGTTGCCAAGCTGCGCCAAGACCTTTTCAGGGATATCGGCCGGATTTTGCGTGACAAAATAGACGCCGACGCCCTTTGAACGAATGAGCCGCACCACGAGCTCAACCTTGTCGATGAGAGCTTGCGGCGCATCTGTAAACAATAGATGAGCTTCGTCAAAAAAGAAGACAAGCTTTGGCTTTTCGAGATCCCCGGCCTCGGGCAGCGATTCGAAAAGCTCGGACAAAAGCCATAACAGGAATGTCGAATAGAGCTTCGGAGCCTGTACAAGCTGATCGGCAGCAAGCAGATTGAGCACGCCTTTACCGTCCGTCGACTGCATAAAATCGTCAAGCTTTACGGCGGGTTCGCCAAAGAAAAGGTCGCCGCCCTGCTCGTCGATCTGTAAAAGCCCTCGTTGGATCGCCCCGACCGAGGCCGCCGAAACATTGCCGTATTTCAGCGTCAGCTCGTCCGCGCGCTCGCCTACATATTGCATCAGTGATTGCAGGTCCTTGAGATCGATAAGCAGCAGGCCGTTGTCGTCGGCGTATTTGAACGCGATCGCCAGCACGCCTTCCTGCGTGTCATTGAGCTGCAACAGACGCGCGATTAGCAGCGGACCCATCTCGGAGACGGTCGCCCTCAGCGGATGCCCCTGTTTGCCAAAAACATCCCAAACCGTTGCGGGAAATTGCTCAAAAACGGGCGTGATACCAAGCTGCGTGTTGCGGGCGTCGATCTTGGGGTTGCCGCCGCCGATCTGCGTCACACCCGTCAGGTCGCCCTTAATATCAGCCATAAAGACGGGCACACCGCGTGAGCTAAATCCCTCGGCCAGGCGTTGCAAAGTTACGGTCTTACCCGTTCCTGTCGCACCTGTGATAACCCCGTGGCGGTTGGCCATTTGGGGTAGTAGAAAGAATTCGTTAGCATCTTTTTTTGCTGCGAGAATAGGTTCAGTCATATTTTTTAGCGCTTATGCGTTTATCGTCTCACTCTTGTCCTGCGGCTTGTCGCAGTTAAACATCCAATTGATTCCAAATTTATCGGTCAGCATCCCAAACCGCTCGGCCCAGAATGTCTCCTGCATCGGCATTACCACCGTTGCACCATCCGACATCTGATCGAATGCCCGATCGGCCTGAGCGATATCATTTGTTCCGATCGCAAGCATTATGTTGTTGCCGACCGTCGTAGGATTTTGGTCCTGAAAAACATTGTCGCAGGCCATTATCACCGAATCTCCGATCTTTATGCTGCAATGCATGATCTTGTCGTCGGGCCCCTTTCCGGCCATGGGCGAATCTCCATACCGCTGGAGAAATAACACCTCGGCCCCGAGCCGCTCCTTATAAAAATTGATCGCCTCTTCGCAGTTACCCTTAAAAGATATATATGGTTTTATTCCAAGCATAGTTCATCTCCTTCGCATTAATAGATCCCTTACTAACGTGCGCGCCTACTGACTAGCAGTTCTGATATTTCCAATGCCGTGCCTTGCCCTCGGCGAGCCACTCGATCGTGGTCGCAAGCCGCTTGTCCCGCGTGGCATCGGTTTTCGCCTCTGTGATCCACTCGACATAGTCTTTCTTTTTCGAATATGGAAATTTGTTAAATGTCTCGGACGCAAGGGCATTAGTTTCGAGAGCGGCTATCAAAATTTCCGGGACCACTAGTTCTTTCTTCTCGCCTGTCGGTTTTGGCTTTGCGACCTTGACGCCCTCGTCGTTGAGCTTCATCGCGTCGTGGATGAGCTTTTTCATCGTCGTGTCGTCCGGCAGATCGGCGAGCGACGTGATGCGGCCAAAGCTGCCCATCGCGGTCTTTTCCGCCGGAAACGCCGCATCGTCGATCAACGACTGTTTCCAAAAACCGAACGCACAATGCTCTTTGAAAGCAGCCATCGAGCACATCATGCCTTTGTAGTCGAAGTGCGGAAAGCTCCACTTTTTTAACTCGACAACATTGGGACAGGCCTCGTGAACAAGTTTGCGGATGTGATTGAGGACAGGTTTTGCAAAGTCTTGGGCTTTGTCGATATAAGCATCGACAAACGGATCGGTCGTAGGCATAAAAAATAGCTCCTCCGTTCTTTTTTGTGAACGGTATTATATACGATTTTCCTTACGGATAACCAATTTAAGACCGGACCATTTTTCGTCGACAGCACAAACCTTTATATCGACGAGCCCCAATGAAAAAGCCGCTTCGCGGACCGTGTCCTCGGTGATCTCGGTCGGAAGCCGTGCCGCCTTTTTATACCACGACACCCAGATCGAACCATTCTGTGTGATCAGACGGACGCATTCGGCGAGCTTGCCAAAAAGCTCGTCCCGGGAATTAGTGAAAAGGTGAATGAGATCGATATCGGTTTGGGCTTGGTCGGAGAGTGTTACCGCGTCTGGAAGCGGCGCGAGCAATTCGGCGTAGTCCTGCGAAGCGTTTATGGTCAGAACGCTGAAGCCGTCCTTGAT
>JAYVDQ010000182.1:0-8624 GCA_043749325.1 Chloracidobacterium sp.
GTAGTGATATTCAATTTCGGCTGGTATCGCGAAACCGAGGACAGCTACGAGCGAAAAGGCGGCCACTGGGTGGCGGTCGTAGGCGGCTCAGGCAACGAGTTCATCGTTAACAACCCGATCCTGCCGTCGGAAAAACAAGCTGAGAAAAAGTCCGTTATGCTCACCATGTTGGACGAAGACTTCTTGGTAGCAAAAGACGCGGGCGAAGCCAACATGAAAGGCTTTTACGAAGGCACAGGCCCCGGCCTGCCCCACGGCGACAAAGTAACCGCGATCCTCGACGCCGTGATCGTTTTCAGCCTCAAACCGGCTGCAACCGACAAACCTAAAAAATGATGGGTAACTGGCTTGGAAATCCGACGCTTTTTTTGGCCTTCCATTACCGAGGAAATAAGAACCTTCGTCCGTGACGACGATTCCCAAGGCCTATCGATGCCGCCGCACCGCCGATTCCGGAACGTGGAACTAGCTGTCATTCGAGCCCCACAAAATCCGGGAGCGTTAGATTGCTGTTGACCTGTACGGTTTGCGGCGTGAAGCGATAGAGCCTTGATGAAATCCTAATTGTATACGCTTGACCCGTACTGACATTGTCAAACGAGAAAAAGCCGAATGAGCTGGTCGTAACGGTTCGTACGACACTGCGGGAATCGGTGATTAACACCGTAGCATTTCGCAACCCGCGGCCGTCAGATGTCAGCACCTTCCCTTCCAAAGTCGCCGATTGCATGCAAGGGCCTACCGCAAGTCCGTCAATTACTGTTGTCGATCCGACAGGACCGATCTCCGTAACCGCACCGCTGGTAAGGTTGACGCTGTGCAGAATAGAAAGTCCGGCGATCCGCAATACCGCGTATGCATTGCCCGACCCACCCTGAATGTCAAACCCGCCAAAACTGCCGTTATTAACACCGAGAACTCCGACCGTGAATAATTGCCCGCCATTTGGCGATGGAGTTCCGTCAATACCGCCTATGCGAACGAGCGTCTTACGGCCCGAGTCGATGCCGAACAACGTGGTCGCTGCATCGTTAGGATTATTGCGGTCATACCCGATATGGACGACATTCGGATTGACGCCGAATCCCGGATCACCGGCGGCGTAAGCAAGGGGGGTATCCGTCGCGGCAAGAGCTCCCGTATTCGGGTTGAGCCGTCGGTTTGAACCGGAGAAACCCACAACCCGAAGGATATCGGCAATCGGGTTAAAATCGACACCTCGGAACAGATCGGGTGTGGCGGGAATTCCAGCGCCGACCGATGTAATAGCTCCCGTGGCCGTGTTGATTGTCACCACGCGGTCGGTTGTAAAATCGGTCGCAATGGCGAAAAGCTGTCCGGTAGATGGACGGAAATCTATGCCGGCAAGTACTTCACTCGGATTGAGTCCCGTGATCGGAATATCGGACACGAGCAAACCAGGCGCCGCAGCGGTAAAGCTCACGAGGTGGTCGTTGCCTTCGTCATAAGCAAAAATAGGATTACTGATACCACAGCTCGGCGGTGACGCCGGATTTGGCGTTGGCGTTGGCGTCGGATTTGGGGTCGGCGTCGGCGTCGGCGTGAGGGTTGGCCTCGGCGTCGGCGTGGGGGTTGGCGTTGGTGTCGGCGTTAAAATCGGAGTTGGCGTTGGCGTTGGAGTCGAAAGGCCTGACAAACTGATCGTGTAGGCTCCCGTGCTCCCCGTCGTGCCGTCCAACGAATACGAGGTAGCATATATCGTGTAGGAACCACTAGCGGGCAAGATGAAGTAACCGGATGTAGCCGGAATACGGGAATTGCTCCCCCCTCCACCGTCGTCGTCCTGGGCAACAATTTGATTGTCTGAATTTAATAAATATAGATATGTATCAAACGCCGTGGAGTTCATCGATATGGCGATCTGTTGTCCTGCCGTTCCGTTAAACGAGTAAAGGTCCACGTATCGGAAGGTGTTGGTAAACACACAGTCCGTCGTTGTCAGCGAACCGCTTATGGTTTGACCCACGGAAATAGCAGTCGGGGAGCAGGGGCCGCCCGGCGTCGGCGTTGGCGACGGCGACGGATTAGGAGTCGGTGTTGGTGTCGGAGTTGGGCCCCCGCTGCTCACGATAGCTCGATACGCGCTGCGGCCATGCGTAAAGGCGAAGATGCTGGTCTGGCCCCCGACCGTGTTTAGCGCAAGCGACTCTGTTACGACGTTAGGAAAGCCATTCTCCTTCAACCAGTTAGTGCCTCCGTCGGTCGAAACAAAAACACCAAGGTCGGTCCCCACGTAGATACGCGATGTATTATTGGGATCCACAACAATGCTGTGAGCGGGGATATCCGGGATCGTATTCGCCCCGGTGCCGTCAAGGAGTGTCCAATTCTGACCGCCGTCGTTGCTCTTGAAAACATGACCGGCGTTCGTGCCATTGGCATTTGCCGTGCCATTGAATGTTGAGATCGTAAGATACACAATGTTTGCGTTTGTAGGATCAAAGGCTATCCAGGAGATCGTGCCGTTGGTTAAGCCCCTGGGCGTGACGAAGAAGTCCCATACGGTGGAGTTTGTTGCCGATGCACCAACAGTAGTACGCGCAACCCGCGCCGACGCCGTCCCGGCTAGCACCAGGTTAGGATTACTGGGGGCAATGGCTATAGCACTGATGTTACCGCCGGTAATTGCCTGGCTCGCAAGTATCCAGCCGCTGCCGGCGGGCATGGTGGACGCCGTGTCGGTACGCCACATGGATCGGCCACCGATCCATATTCGATTCGCATTACTCGGATCCATGATGAACGCCGTGATAAATGGGAACGTATCTCCCGTGATACCGCCCGTCCTTGTCGCGAAAGTGGCCCCGCCGTCATTAGATCGCCTAAAGCTCAGATTGGTCGTTTCTGCATATAGATTTTGTGTGTTGGTGGGATCAACCGCGACGTACCCGCCGTCGCCGCCGAAGATTCTTTCCCATCCGTTGGGTCCAGCAGCGTCCGTGCCACGGTTGGTACCGTTGTCCTGAAAGCCGCCAAAATAGGTCGTGCCGTTGGGGTATGGCAACCCGTCAAAGAACTGAGAAACCTGATAGCTGTTATTTATCGGTGTCCATGAAACAGTGCTCGCAACCGGGTTGCCGCAGATCGGGCTCGTCGCCGTAATCGCCCCTCCCGAGGGAACAATGCCGTTTACATAACCAACATTGCCCAAAAAAGCATTATCCGTTCGAAAGATGCCGCCGTCGTTGCCGACATACATCGTCTGGTTTGTAATACCGTTGTAGCCCGGCTTGAAAACAATGATGTGGTTGTCCGCGTGGACTGTTTGTGAATTACCATTGGCCGGCGGCACGCCGTTACCCTGCGTCCACCAATACGAAGCTACGCCCCAATTGACGCCCGAATTATCCGAGCGCCACACGTCAACGCCTGCCACCCAGACCTTCGCTGGGTCCGTGGGATCGACCGCAATTGTATTGTCATACCATCCTTGGTTGAAGAACTGGGCCCCTCCCTGGTTACACTCGCTGGCCCCACCGGCGCCAAATATCGGATTTGATAATAAAAGGGTGTCCTGCCTGTTGACATTGTTGTTGCGAACTTGTGGGTTCCACGATCCAGCGTCTCCGCTCGCTGTGCTTCTAAATACGGCGAGGAGACCGTTATTGTAATTGGCGTTTGTACCGTTTCCTTGCTGGGAAGCCAGGGCATAGATTATGGTCTGATTGGAAGGGGCGATAGTCAGCGATGTGCGCCCCATTGCCGGTTCGGTATAGACGTCGGTCCATACACCCGCGCCGCCCGCATTGGTATTACGGAATATATGAGATTGAGCATTTGTGCCAACTGCAGCAAATATGTAATCGTTCGCTTGATCGGTTCGCATCACTAAATCCATCGCTCCGTTGTCACCGCTACTTGCGGTGGAGGCGAGCACCAACGCCCATGTTCCCCCACTATCCAGACTTCGCCACACGCCGGTTTGGGTCGCTGCGTAAAGATGGGTCGCATTCGCAGGGCTCACCACGATATCCTGGACAAAGAAAAAATCCGAAGTGTTAGTATTTGCTAGCCGCGACCATGTCGTGCCGCCGTTGGTGGTCTTAAATATACCCGCCCCTCGCACGGCGTCGCCGTTGAAAAACCCCTCGCCGGTGCCGGCATAAAGGATCTGAGTATTTGTCTGATCCATCGCCATGCATGTTACAGCAATGTTCGCCATGAAATCGTCTTGCGGCGCCCACAATGCCCCGGCGTTTGTCGACTTCCAGATGCCGCCAGCCACCGCGCCCGCGTACATTACGTTTACATTGGTCGGATCGACGATGAGCGACCGGGTGCGGCCACCCACGTTGCCGGGGCCAAGGTTGGTCCAAGTAAAGGCCGGAGATTCGGGAGCGTAGACCGAATTTTGTTCTGCTTCCGATTCGGATGGCATCTCCTTGTCGAGCGGCGTCGAAAACCGCTGCATTTTTTTTATTTGCTCACGCGCCTCGAAATAGCGTTCTACCGGTAATTGTGTTTCACCTTTAGGCAGACGCTTTTGCATATACCAGCTCACCGCCTCATCCGGTTTATCAAATCGCTCGCCTGGCCCAGCCTCTTGTTTCACCCGAATCTCTTTGCCATCCCGTACTAGGACAACTTCGTTCTTGTCTCCATCGGTTTCCCCCGGCTCGTTCTTCTGGAATTGATTTGCACGTCCTTCGAAACGGAAAATATTTGATTCCCGAATTCCCAGATCCGAAATGTCAATTCGATCCTCTCCCGGTTTGGGGTCGGGAGTGGCTTCTAATAGGCTCGTATCCTCCGATGGCGCAGCGATATTTTCGACGCGTTTCATCGTTAGTTCATTCTTTCGGAACGGGTCTCTGAAGTCCTCTTCCCCAGCCCTCGAACCGGGCCGCGTACCCGAGGCGCCGGCGTTCGAGAGATCGCCTTCCGTCGTCGCAGGGAATTTTGGATAAAGAAAGACAAGCGAAAGGGTAATAACGGTTGCCAAAAGCGCACCGAACATTAGTTTATTTTTCATTGGAATATCAATCTTGATTGGTCAAGGATTCAACTGAATAGATCATTCGCTATCCCTACCAGGATTGCCTCACTCGTTGATAAATTTTATCCAAAAACCCCTTGAAAGTTTATTGTGGCGGTATTCCGCCTCGATCGCAGGCCATTTCGATAACGGTATATCGTTTTTTCAGCTGCTCGATGTCTCTCCTTTGTCGTTTTTCGATCTCTAGATAGTCCGCCGGTGGATTTCCCCAGCACCCTTGTAGAAAATAAAAACGGATCTCCCGCCGTTTGCCATCCACCAATTTGCCCTTCGCACAGCGCGATCTCATTTTGTTCAATTTGTCTTTAACCGTTATTTTTTCGGTATAGTCTTTGCCGGCTTTTGAGGTCAGTGTCCGGACCTCGACGATGTCGGTTTCTTTAACGTCGGACGAAAGACACCGGTATGTCTGGGCCATGCAGGGAATGCCAAAGAAAACGATAACCAATAGTATATGCACAATTCTCAAAAAGCCACCTTTCCTGCAAATCGCCAACATCAACCCGCCCCGATATGATCTCAGCTTCATAATTTCATTCACGTTGCATAAAACAAAAACAGTCCTTTACATAACGGGGATGAAATTGCGAATGTGGGTCACAATTTACGTTTACTAGAACTGCGGTGCCGATACAATATTCTTTTTTGGCGTTAATTGCAAGGCGGGTGGTACAACGATAAATAGTCCATCCTGCGGCCGGGAAAAAGGGGAGGTTTACAAATAAAGTGTTCGTGAAGCCAATTAGCATCAAGAGAAAGCATACTCGTGATACGGTCGGCCTTCGGATTTGAAAACTGGATGTCGTCAATATAGTCATTCCTACAAACTTATTTGTTCGTCATTTTACCATCACACTCAATTGCCTTTGAACAAATTATCATCGAGCGGCACGTTGAATTTTGTTTGAAAGACATTGAACTTTATTGTGATCGAGAGACCGGGGGCCTTTTGGCGAATGGTCATTGGTAATCGATAGCCGCTGATGCTTTCCCAATCCGCGAAATCGACTTCGGTAGAGAATTCGATACCCGGTTGTGTCGTGGTGTCGGCAAATTGCCAGCGGTCGAGCAGTTTTGTGGCGGCGTTGAAATACATGTGCTCGACACGACCGTCCCGCGTTTTCAGCTCCAAAGCAATCACGTCCTTTTCGCCCAGCTTTTGTTTTCCGGTGGCTTTTATTAGCGGATAGAGCCTTTTGATCTCCGGGACATCGCCCCACCCGAGAGCGTTGCCCCGATGGTTCGCTTCGACTTCCGCGGCCGGCAGTTCCTCTATCGGTTTTCCCGACGCCGCGCTCCAGCCGCGGTTGCCGTTAAATACTTCGCCGGTAATGTCGCCGGTCGGGAATTTTATCAGGCGAAGATACTTGTCTGGTTGTTTCACATACACTTCGACATTGGTGTTTATCTTCTGGCCGTTAATCTCGTTTTCCATTATGCCGACCAGAACAAGCGTGGTGATCTTTTTACCCTGCTCGCTGCCGATCGCTTTTGCGTAACTGTTCAAAACGTCATCGGCCATCGGCATCTTTTCGGCGGCAGGCGGCTCGATACGCGTCGGAATGTTGGCCTCGGCCTTTACACCTCCTTTCCCTCGAAAATAAAACTCACCCCGTAGCGACGACGAATCCCACGGTATCTGCTTTCCGCCGCTCGCGGCATCAACTGCTTTTCTAATTTCTTTGAATGTCTCCTCGATCTTCAGATCCGGTTGTTTGAGCAACCGCAGCATCTGCGCGGTGTAGAGCCCGTTGCGGCCCTCGCCATCGCTCGCCGTGCGGCCCGGCGAAGTTGAGTAGGCTATAAAAGTGCCCGTCGGAGCAGCTATCTGGGCAAGACCACCGGCGTCCTCGCCGCGTGTCCACGAACGTGCAAAAGGGTTATTGCGGCAGGCATCCAAAATGACAATATTGAGGCCGTTATTCGCCGTATCGAGTTTGCGCAGGACCGCGTCGAGATTTAGCGCTTTAAATTCGATCTCGTCCTCGCGCGGGATATCGGCATCGACCGGGATTAAATAATTCCGCCCGCCGACCTGCACCCCGTGCCCCGCATAGAAAAAAAGCCCGACACCGCCATTCGCCTTTAGAGTATCGCCAAACTCGCGCACCTTATCATCCATCTGCTTAAAGCTCAGATCAGTCCCCGAGATCACATCAAACCCAAGCTCCCTGAGCGTCCCCGACATGTCCGTCGCGTCGTTGACCGGATTCGCCAGCTTTCTGGCCGTCTGGTAATCGCCGTTGCCAATGACCAATGCAGTCCGCTTGTTTGAAATATTAGGTTTCTCCTGAGCAAGCTGGCGGTTATCCTGAGCGGTTGCTGAGAACGGTACCGAAAGAAACAGAATGGCACAGCAAAGCCCGATGAGTTGAATCTGGCAGGATAAGTATCGATGAGTCATATTACGACCTCATATTAGTGGATTCGTAGATATTATGAGTTTGAGCCAATTACCAATAAGCATATTAATTCGCCACTTCTCCGCGCGCGATCTCGACTGCCCTGGGGTATTATTTCGGACTGACTCGATCAAACGTTAGATTGTAGAGCTTATAGGATTTCTTCGTACCTGAGGTCAGACTGCCGACGACGATCTCGGTCGCCATCTGGAAAATCTTCGGCGGCGAGTCAAATTCCCTTTGGTTTTCGTTCTGACTGAAACTTAGGTTGACTGTTAGGCTTTGTCCCGGTGACATCTCGGTCGTTGATCCAAAGATGAAACGGTAATCCCCCTTACTGCTGCCGTTGGTGAATTGACTGACATCTGAGTTACTGTCATCACGTCTCGAAAGCGCAGCCACAATTTCCGCAGGATTGTAATAGGGGCCAGGAAATCTCTGTTGTCCGACACCAACGACCGTTATCCCAGCCACATCTGAAGAACGGAGACGCAACAGGTCGCCGTACTCGTCAATTAACGTGGATCGCAGATAACTACCCATTGTGGCTCCAAGGTGATTCATGGCTTGATCGGGTGCAGCCGCGTTCATAGCAACGACGATCGGTCTCTGCGTTTCTAGGTTTATGAACTCGAAGGTGCACCTCACACCGTTCACGTTTATGTTCCCCCACCTATCAGGGAGTTTCAAGCGAATCATCGACCTGAGAACGACACGAAGAGGGCCGATGTCCTTCGTGGCGATAGCGTTAATGTTATCTGGTCGATTTTGCTGCAGAGGCTTTGCAATTTGCGGTTGCAGCATCGCGTCGATTATTTTCTGGCTCACGCCTTGTTTCGTTAACTCGATCACGGCCTTTATCGACGTGTCGAAGTTCGGTTCAGATTGTTGAATCTTCGAAACGATGTTGCTTTCCGCTACTCCCGCTTTGACCATTTCAACCACATCAGCGTTTGTCATTGTTTCTTTCACTTTCTGAGCCGTTACCGTCGATGTAACAAAAAACAAACAGGCCGCACATATCAAAACGATTTGGATTTTACGCATATTTTTCTTCCTTTTCGATCACCTCACCGTCTATTTTAACAATTCACTTTTGAATTGATCGTCAACCTTTTCCCAATGTAAAAGGGCAAAAGCATAGCTAATACCGGACCACCCGAAAACCCAGAAATTGATCGCGAATCGACGGCGAGTAGGCATTG
>JAYVDQ010000183.1:0-2879 GCA_043749325.1 Chloracidobacterium sp.
AATCTCTACAAGCACATCAATTCGCCCGAGGCCCGGATGTATCTCTCGCGGCAGCTTTATGAAGAGGCTGTCCACGTACAGTTTTACCTGACGCTGCTCGATACCTACATCGCCGACCATCACGAGCGCGAGCAAGCCTTTGCCGCTATCGAAAATATCCCGTCGATCCGCAAAAAAGGCGAGTTCTGCTTCAAATGGATAGACTCGATCAACGATCTCGAGAGCCTGCAAAGCCCGGGCGACCGCAAGATGTTCCTGCTCAACCTGATCTGTTTTGCGGCGTGTATCGAAGGCCTCTTCTTTTTTGCCGCATTTGCATATGTATATTTCCTGCGGTCAAAGGGTCTACTTCACGGCCTCGCGGCGGGCACGAATTGGGTATTTCGCGATGAATCCGCCCACATGAAATTTGCTTTTGAAGTAGTGGATACGATCCGCAAGGAGGATCCGCTCCTATTTGATGCCGAACTCGAACGAAGCGTCGCAACGATGCTTGACGAAGCGGTCGAGGCAGAAATGCAGTTTGCCGAGGACATCCTGAGCGGCGGCATCTCGGGTCTGTCGGTAGGCGATATGCGGCAGTATCTCGAATTTATAGCCGACCAGCGATTGGTTATGCTCGGAATGCAAAAGGTTTACGGAGCTAAGAATCCATTCTCCTTTATGGACCTGCAGGACGTACAGGAACTCGCCAATTTCTTCGAACGCCGCGTCTCGGCATATCAGGTCGCGGTGGCTGGCGATGTGAGTTTTAACGAAGCTTTTTAATTCAGTTATCGCAAAATACACGAAAGGGCGCGAATAAGATATCATTTCTTTTTCGCGTTTTTTCGCGAGAGAGGTGCAGAAGCCCGCGCTTAAGCAAGGGCGTAACTCGCAACGTTGAATGTCATGCCCTTGCTTACGCGCGGGCTTCCGCAACTTATGAATAATCAGATCACGGACTTTCTCAAGCATCACTTCCGCCATTTCAATTCTGCGGCTCTTATTGACGCGGCTGAGGCGTACAAGACCCATCTCAACAAGGACGGGAAGATGATGATCACGCTTGCCGGGGCAATGTCTACGGCGGAGCTGGGCCTGAGTCTTGCGGAGATGATACGGCAGGACAAGGTGCAAATCATTTCTTGTACGGGGGCGAATCTCGAGGAAGACCTTTTTAACCTCGTCGCCCACGATTTTTACGAACGCGTGCCGCATTACCGCGATCTGAGGCCGGCCGACGAACAGGATCTGCTCGACCGTCACATGAACCGCGTGACGGACACCTGCATCCCCGAAATGGAAGCGATGCGGCGACTCGAAAAAGCGATGGTAGATGTCTGGACAGCGGCCGACGCAGCCGGTGAGCAGTATTTTCCGCACGAATTCATGTATCAAGTGCTCAAGAATGGCTCGCTCGAAGAGTTTTACCAGATCGACCTCAAAGACAGTTGGATGTACGCAGCAATGGAGAAAAACCTGCCGATGGTTGTGCCCGGCTGGGAAGATTCGACAATGGGCAATATGTTTGCCGGGCACGTCATCACCGGCGATGTCAAAAACGTCCACACCGTCCGCACCGGGATCGAGTACATGATGATGCTCGCCGAATGGTACACCGCGAACGCGACCGACGATTCGACCATCGGATTCTTCCAGATCGGCGGCGGCATCGCGGGCGATTTCCCGATCTGCGTCGTGCCGATGCTCCATCAAGATCTGCAACGCGAAGGCGTCCCGGTCTGGGGCTATTTCTGCCAGATCTCAGATTCGACAACCAGCTACGGCTCATACTCAGGCGCGGTTCCGAACGAAAAGATCACTTGGGGCAAACTCGAGGCAACGACGCCGAAATTTATTGTCGAATCGGACGCATCGATCGTGGCACCATTGTTGTTTGCTTATATTTTGGGTTGGTGAATGGGGCGCGGAGACTCTAGTCCTTTTAGGTTAGACGAACCTTGTTTTTAGTTAATGCGGGTCTTCTTAACCAAGCCTTGTAATCAATTTGATGAAATCTGTCCAGAATTGCTTTTGAGAACATCTTTTCAAGTTGAAGCCAGAATTGTCCCTGTATAACCAGATTATTTGTACGGAACTGGCATGCCGTATAAAATAATATAATTTGGGCATCGATTGTCCCTAAGATAGTTGCTAGATTTGCTCCGTCTTGTAAACTCACTTGAATACCTAATTCAGTTTATAGGTTGCAGAATACAAAGAAATTTTTTCTTTTTCATCTTTCAACTCAATTGGTTCATCCCAAACCTGTAGCCCGTCATATTGACTTGATTTTACAAATAAATAGTATTTTCCAAATTTAAGATTTTCGATCTTCGTATCACCATACCTCTCTGGTTTAACAGCCTTAACCGTATGTTTTTTAATCTCTGGCATAACAAGATTCAGAAACGACTGATACTTCTTGTCATTTTTTCGCATTGCTTTAATAAGCGTTGCGAAAAGATCATGAACTCCGCCAACCTTTGTCTTTTCAACGGCAACTGCGCCAGATTGAACAAGGATATCAGTCATGCTTTTGTCAAGAATAAGCCAATCATCTTGTGTCTCATAGCATCCCAAACATGAGATTTCCAAGATTCCACTTGTAATAGTCGTCGGAACAATTTTTTTGTAGATTTCACCGGTGGATTGGTTAAAAAACCAAATTTGATCGAGCCTTCCCTTTAATGCAACATCCATTTCCGTAGTATCATAGGGACGGTCAAATTCCGGTTTTATTCTTTCTAAATAAATCCTTTTGAATGGCCGTGATAGTTGAACTATCAAAAGAATGGCAAGATTCTGCTTTGCCTCACGGGCTTGGTCAGGTGATAAATTTAGTCCAATACTAAAATCAGAATAACTACGATCTTTTTCTTTAAAGATCGCTTTAA
>JAYVDQ010000184.1:0-5929 GCA_043749325.1 Chloracidobacterium sp.
ATATGTTTGAGCAGTCATTATACGAAACGGAATCAATAAACCAAGCGGAGCGGATCGCAACTCCACTCGAGAGCGGCGATCTGTTTCATACATACGAGATAAAAAACTGGGAATTTACGCCGCGGATCTACAAAATATTGGGCATTTCGACGGTCTTAAACCTTTTGGCGTTGCTGATCTTTTCGCAGACATCGGTTTTGACCGCAAAGGGTTGCGACAGCCCGCTTGTCGGCCGCGTGTGCGACGTTTTGGACACGGTATATGTCGGCAGCCTGCTATTTGGCACGGAACGCGAATACGTCGATGCGGCGTATGACAAGACCGATCTGGGAAATTCCGATATTACATATGTGGACGTTAGCGGTGAAACGCTGCCGCTGTCTTATCCGGAGGGATATTTTCAGGTTGCGAATCCAAACGAGTATCAGGCCATGCTTGATCAGGCCAATAACCCAGCGCCCGCAATAGACATGTCTGGATTTCCATCGGGGATCACGACTACTAAGCCTTCGATGGGAAACAGCCTGATCGACACCAAACCGGTTATTCCAAAAGCAAATCCTAACGTCATCGACGGCAATCTGCCGACGATCGATGACCCCACAGGATTGCCCGATACCATCAGCAGACCAAAAGGACCGGGCTTTGGAAGGGTGAGAACGCCAAAAACTACCCCTCTTACGACGAAACCAACTCCGGATCCTAATACGAAAGTTGCCAACACCAAGGTCGATCCGCTTGTGAAAGCGGACCCGACCGATCCGCCGGCCGCTTTCGATATCAACAAGCGGCCCTTCGTCGATCTCGCGAATAACGTCAACGATCTGCTCGCTAAGAAAGAGGTGAATCTCGACACCAAATTTATCGTGAACGCCAAAGGCAAATTGACCAAGGAAGGCAAGCTCGACCCTAAGACTTTCAAATATCTGCAAACTTTGAGCGCCGATCCGAATATGATCAAGGTCGTGCAGCAAGGCATCGAGGCGATCAACGACAGCGGCTATTTGCAGTATCTGAATGCACTTACGGGCAAGGATTTTAACCTGTCGCTTCAGCAGGATGACGCTAATATTACGGCGATAGTTCAGTCGGAAATGGATGACGCCAATCATGCCAATACGATCAAGAGTGGCCTCAATGGCATCATCTCGATCGCGAAAATGAAGAAGAGCGGCGAAAATGCCGACCAAAATGACAAAGACGATCTGGTCCTGCTTGAAAATGCAAAGGTCGAGACCAACGGTAAAAAGATCTTAATCACCTTTATGGTGCCAAAGGACATTGCTCAAAAGATGATCCAGCGAAAGCTCGCTGAACAGGCCAAAGAGCCTCGACAGCCGAACGGTAACGCGGTCACTAAGGCAGCCAATAACGCGGCGAAATAATAAGTTTGAATAACCGTAAAAATAACAATTCAGTCATCTTCCTTGCGACTTTGGGCGTGTACCTCGGCCTCGTGCTTGTGGGCGCGACGCCACAGGTGATGGCCCAGGCGGCGATGACGAAGCCGTTCAACGTCCGGGATGAGATCGAGTTCAAGGACAACCTTGATAAAAAGCCGGATAACGAACGGACGCCCGTTTCAGATGCGGTCCAGGGGTATCTACAGGACGTTGAATATTTTCTCGTAAATCTGCAGCGTCTGCGAAGCAAAGGCAGTTTTGATTTCAACAAGGACGTTTTCGACGTAGCCCAGAGCACGATGCTGCCATGCGTGGACAGCAATCTGGCCGGCCGCTACACGCCGTCCCGATTCGTCAATGAAAACGCATTATCCCGTCCCGCTTTGGTGCAATTCAGCCGTAGCATGGTCTTTGGCTATTCGCTTGGCGATTGTATTGCTAATAACGAATTTAACGGTGTTTCTGGCGTGGATTCGCGGTATAACTTCAAACTCGACACTGCGGCGTTTTCGGTCAACATTTCGATCAAAAAGCAGTCGCCGCAAAATGGGCTGGATCTCATGCGTGTTCTGGAAAGGACACGCAAGATCTACGCTACTGACAACAATAGTAAGATTAGACAGACCGTGATCGACAGCACCTCATTCAAGAGTGAGAACGATCAGGTTTTCATCGTCACACGCCTTCCCCGTGCCGGGCTCGATTCGCTGCTTACATCAGATGCAAAGTAGCGGCGGGCATTCAATTTCAAACTCGCCATTTTCATTAGGTTTTTAGCGTACGGAGTTGCGGGGGGCGCGTTCAATCGGGCAAGCTTTTAAGTTTGGTTCCGGCGGACTTCGACAAATGAGGAAAACATGGCAGTTAATAGTTTTGCAGATAAATTAGTTAAGAAAATATTCGGGTCAAGCAGCGACATCTTTTTGAAGAACGTCAAGCCGGCCGTGGAGCAGATCAACGCCTGGGAGCCGAAGATCGAGGCAATGTCCGACGAAGAATTACAGGCACAGACGCCGAAGTTCAAGGAAATCATTGCTAAAGCCCTCGACGGCATCGAAGACAAGGACGAACGCCGCAAGGCCGAGCAGGAAATCCTGCACGAGATCCTGCCCGAGGCTTTTGCTACAGTTCGCGAAGGCTCGCGACGCGTCACCGGGATGCGGCATTTCGACGTGCAGATGATCGGCGGCGTCGCCCTCCACCAGGGCCGCATCGCTGAGATGCGGACAGGTGAAGGAAAAACGCTTGTCGCGACCTTGCCGTCGTATCTGAACGGCTTGACCGGACGCGGCGTTAATGTCGTCACGGTCAACGACTACCTGGCTTCCCGCGACGCCGAATGGATGGGTAAGATACATAAGTTTCTTGGGCTGTCTGTTGGTGTCATCCAGAATGATCAGGATGATATCGAACGAAAAGATGCCTACGCCTGCGACATCACATACGGAACAAATAACGAATTCGGCTTCGATTACTTGCGGGATAACATGAAGTTTGACGTCGATTCGCTCGTCCAGCGTGATCACTATTTCGCGATCATCGACGAGGTCGATTCGATCCTGATCGACGAGGCACGAACGCCGCTCATTATATCCGGTGCCTCTGACGAAGCAACCGACAAATACTACACCGCTAACGAGATCATCCCGCGTCTCGAACTCGGCCATAAGGACGAGGAGACCAAGGTAACAACCGGTGATTATCTCGTTGACGAGAAAAATCACTCGGCAGTGCTGACCGAAGCAGGCGTCACGAAAGCCGAAAAATTACTTGGCGTTTCCAATCTATACGACCCGGCGAACATGGATCTGCTGCACTGCGTCGAACAGTCGCTAAAGGCCCACATGCTTTATAAGGTCGATCATCATTACGTTGTACAGGATGGCGAGGTCATCATCGTCGATGATTTCACCGGACGGCTTATGGCCGGGCGACGCTGGTCGGACGGTTTGCACCAGGCCGTCGAAGCAAAAGAAGGCGTCAAGATCGAGCGTGAAAATCAGACGCTCGCAACGATCACGCTGCAAAACTACTTCAGAATGTACGAAAAACTCGGCGGCATGACCGGTACGGCCGAAACCGAGGCTGAGGAATTTGGCACGGTTTATACGCTCGACGTCGTCCAGATCCCGACAAATATGCCGATGGTCCGCGTCGATTCACCGGATATGATCTACCGCACGCTGCCCGAAAAATGGGATGCGACGGTCGAGGAGATCCAGGAATTACACGGACGCGGCCAGCCCGTTTTGGTTGGTACGGTTTCGGTTGAGAATTCGGAGCTTGTCGCCGAAAAATTAAAGACGATCGGTGTGCCGCACAAGGTTTTGAACGCCAAGTATCACGAGCAGGAAGCCGAGATCATTGCCCAGGCGGGCCGAAAAGGCGCGGTCACCATCGCAACCAACATGGCCGGCCGCGGAACCGATATTTTGCTCGGCGGCAACCCGGACGCTCTAGCCCGTGATTACCTCAAACGGATGGAGATCAATCCGGACGAGGCGACCGAGGAGCAGTTCGAAGAACAGCTCAGAAAGGCGAAAGCCGTCGTCGCTGAGGAGCACAAAGAGGTCGTCGCGGCCGGCGGACTCCACATCCTAGGCACCGAACGCCACGAATCACGGCGCATCGATAACCAGCTTCGCGGACGTGCCGGCCGCCAGGGCGATCCGGGCTCTTCGCGGTTCGTTTTGTCCCTCGAAGACGATTTGATGCGAATCTTTGCGGGCGATAAGGTCCGCTCGATGATGGAATGGCTCGGCATGGAAAAAGGTGTCGCCATCGAATCGAAAACCGTATCGCGCCAGATCGAGCGTGCCCAAAAGGCTGTCGAGGCACGCAACTTCGAAACGCGTAAACACGTCCTCAAATACGACGACGTTATGAACCGCCAACGCGAAACTATCTACGGCCTGCGCCGGCAATTGATGTTCGAGCCGGAGCATCGCGAGTATTTGCTCGGCGAAACCGGGGTCGCGAAAGACCTGCTTCATGATCTTACGCACAGCTTTCTCTCGATGGAATTGGGGCCTGAAAAATGGGAGGTCTCAACCTACGCGGCAGAGATCGAGAACATCTACGCAATCGACCCGGCCCGCGACGCTGATGTCGATTTCAAACGAATGACTCCCGATGAGATCGAGGACGCCATCTGGAAAAAGGCTATCGCCAAATACGAGGCAAAAGAGAAACTCGCTGGCGAAGAGTCGCTTCGGGCCTATGAGCGTTACATCATGCTCAACATTATTGATTCCCAGTGGAAAGACCATCTGCTCTCGATCGATCAGGTCAAACAGGGCATCGGCCTTGTCGGCTACGGCCAGAAAGATCCGCTCGTCGAGTACAAAAAACAGTCGTTCGACATGTTCCAGGACATGCTTGACCGCATCGACACCAATACGACAAAGGCCCTCATGCACCTCGAGATCGTCGTCAAGGACGAGCAGGAAGAGATAGAACGTCTAGAACGCCTCGAAATGCAGCGTTCACGTCGGCAAGCCGCTGGAATGGCATTCACCGGTGCAATGGCCGGAGCCGAAACAGCCGGGGCCGAGGCCGCACGCCACACGCCATTTGTCCGCGACACGCCAAAGATGAAACCCAACGAACCCTGCTATTGCGGATCGGGCAAGAAGTTTAAGAAATGCCACGGCGCTGGAGCTTAGTAACAACGACCTACATAAAAAAGGCCTCACAATAATTAGTGTGGCCTTTCAATTTACATGCACGATAGTCAAACTAAGGGATTCTTGTTCCCTGTGTCGCCCATGCCTGCCAGTGGCCGTCACGTTTGATCCATGTATCCGTAAAGCGGGTCTTGCGGTCGTACGCCACGCCTTTGTCGTCCTTTCCTTTTACGCGATTGACGCCGACGACGACAGCCGTATTGCCCTCTATGCGGATGTTGAGTTCTGACAGTTCATTCCAGTCATCGCCGCCTAAAGGCTTCATGATATCGGCAATATCCTCTGCCTTATTCGTCACAGCTCCGTCCTTACTGCTGACGCTGGTGTAGTCGGCAGCGTAGTTTTTGTCGAACCATACCTTGTCGCGTTTTACCGCAGCATCGTTCCAATCATGTTCCAGATAGCCAAGGGTCATGGCGTCGTCCATTGCATGTCCCGCATTGCTTACAACCTGCCATTTTCCGCCGCGTTTTTCGAGAACATGTATGCTGCGGGTCCAAAAGGTCTCGGGCTTTCCGCCGGTTCCATCGGGCGTCCAAATAATGTTCCGATGTGTTATCGTGCCCGAGTTTGGCGTACAGCTAATGATATAGCTGTCATGCGTCACCTTATCTGCTCCGGCCGGATTTGCTTTATTCCGATCAAATGCTTTCATCGTACCGTCGATCGTCGCTGTTTTGTTTTGCATACCCGGCAGTCCGACATAATCGTCGGCATAAATACTCGTCAACGCCGCCTTGTCGCCATTTTCTCCCGCCATTCCCCAGGCACGGTCAAAAGCCTCGAGAGCTTTTTTGTCGGCGTCGCTGCATTGCGCCGCAACCGTAAAAGCCGTCGCGA
>JAYVDQ010000185.1:0-2652 GCA_043749325.1 Chloracidobacterium sp.
TTTTTCAGGAAACCTACGACCGTCTGTTCAATAAAGAAGAAAATCTTTATGCCCGTGATGCCTCCTATTTGATAAACGAAAAGGGCGATGGAAAACATGAGGCAAACGGCAAAAAGGTATTCTGGAGCCGGGGTAATGGCTGGGTTGTCGGCGGCCTGGTCCGGTTGCTCAAGGAACTGCCGAAACATCACCCAAAACGCGGGTTTTACGTTGAGCAATATAAGGCGATGATGACCCGTATTGCTTCGCTTCAGCAAGCGGACGGCCTGTGGCGTTCGAGCCTGCTTGACCCGGACGCGTTTCCGGGCGGCGAGGCGAGCGGCTCCGGATTCGACATTTACGCAATGGCGTGGGGCATCAATAACAAGATCCTGGACCGCGACAAGTTTTTGCCGGTCGTAAAAAAGGGATGGACCGGCCTCAACACGCTTGTCCACCCGGACGGCAAAGTCGGTTGGACGCAGCCGATCGGTGCCGACCCAAAACGCAATTTTACCGCCGAAAGCTGGGAAGTATACGGGGCCGGAGCGTTTCTGCTCGCGGGTTCGGAAGTTGTAAAGTTGAAGCTTTAATAACCAGGACAAATGTTAAAAATATCTATTTGTTCGGTGCTGCTGACTATAGTTCTTTTACAGTGCGTGCCGCAACGTCAGCTTTTTGGCCAGACGACAACCCCCACCTACAAAGACCCCAAACAGCCGATGGAAAAAAGGGTTGACGACCTCGTTTCGCGGATGACGCTTGAGGAAAAGGTGTCGCAGATGACCAATAACGCGGCGGCGATCGACCGGCTCGGCGTTCCGGCCTACAACTGGTGGAACGAGGCCCTGCATGGGGTCGCTCGTGCCGGTATTGCCACGGTTTTTCCGCAGGCGATCGGACTGGCTGCGACGTGGGACGAAAATTTGATACACCGCGTCGCCGATGTTATTTCAACCGAGGCCCGGGCCAAGCACCACGAAGCTGTGCGCAATGGCGATCTGGGCATTTACAAAGGCTTGACCTTCTGGAGCCCGAATATCAACATTTTTCGCGATCCTAGATGGGGCCGTGGCCAGGAAACATGGGGCGAGGACCCGTATTTGACGGGAAAACTCGGCACGGCATTCGTCAAAGGTATGCAGGGTGACGATCCCAAATATTACAAGGCCATCGCCACAGCCAAGCACTATGCCGTACACAGCGGGCCCGAGCCGAGCCGCCATACATTTGACGCGGTCGTCAGCGACCGGGACCTGCGGGAAACCTACCTCCCGGCGTTTCGTCAATTGGTCACCGAGGGCAAGGTGGGCGGCGTAATGTGCGCCTATAACCGCATGGACGGCCAGCCGGCGTGTGCCAACGACAAACTAAAGGATATCCTCTTTAACGAATGGGGTTTCAAAGGGCACATCGTTTCAGATTGCGGGGCAATTGACGATATTTATATCCGGCATAAATATATAAAGACCGTAGAGGAAGCCTCGGTGCTGGGCGTCAGAGGCGGGACAGACCTCTCATGCGGCGGCGAATACAAATCGCTTGTGCGGGCAGTAAAAGCCGGTTTGATCAAGGAATCTGAGATCAATACCACTGTCGAGCATTTGATGTCGATCCGATTTCGTTTGGGAATGTTCGACCCGAATGAGATGGTCAAATATGCGCGAATTCCGTTTTCAGAAAACGATACGCCGGCCCATCATCAGATGTCACTGCAAGCCGCCCGCGAATCGATGGTGCTGCTAAAAAATGAAAACAACACGCTGCCGCTCAAAAAAAACCTCAAAACCATCGCCGTGATCGGGCCGAATGCCGACGCCCCCGACGTTTTGCTGGGCAATTACAATGGGCAGCCTTCCGTTTCGGTCACACCGCTTGCAGGGATCAAAAACAAGGTTTCACCCGAGACGCAGGTCCTCTATTCGGTCGGGATGTACCCGACCGGCGTTATTTTTGAGCCCGTTGCGGCCGATTCGCTTCTCTCCGGCCCGGTTGCCGGTTTGAAAGCTGAATATTTTAATAACAAAGAGCTTAAGGGCGATCCGGCTTTGGTCAGGACCGACAAGCAGGTGGATTTTAACTGGGGATCGCTCAGCCCCGATCCGAAGGTGAATGAAGACAATTTTTCCGTGCGGTGGACAGGCAAATTAAAAGCTTCGGAGGCCGGCAAATATACTTTTGGTTTTAGGGGCAACGGCGGCATACGCATATTTCTCGACGGCAATTTAGTGATCGAGGAATTGAAAAGTACACGAACAAGAAATGTCCTGAAAGAGATCGATCTTGATGGCGGACGCGACCGTGATATCCGCGTCGAGTATTTTGAGAACGCCAACCATTTTGCCCAGGCCCGATTGGTTTGGATGCCGCCCGGCTCTCAAGCCCGGCTTCGCGCCGATGCCGTCGCCAAAGCAAAACAGGCCGACGCGGTGGTCATGGTGATGGGGATCTCGCCAAACATTGAGGGCGAGGAGATGGATGTCAAGCTCGACGGATTTGCCGGCGGCGACCGGACCGATATTTCATTGCCAAAACCACAGGAAGACCTGATCAAAGAGATCAACGCTCTCGGCAAACCCGTCGTGCTCGTGCTGATGGGCGGCAGCGCGCTGGCCGTAAATTGGGAGGACAAAAATGTTCCCGCGATCGTCGATGCATGGTATCCGGGCCAGT
>JAYVDQ010000186.1:0-4986 GCA_043749325.1 Chloracidobacterium sp.
CAACGCGCGCTGGCCTTTGCCGATCGGCGTCACGAGATCCATAACGCGGGCCGAAATTTTGGTCGGATCGCTCTCGATCTCAAGTATAAGCTGCTCATCAGGATAAAGCGGCGTCAGATTATCAAAGAAAATTTTCTCGCGCGACTGCTCAGGGGCCTCAAAATTGATGGCCTCGACCTTGATCAGGGCGAAATAACGCTCGCCTTCCTTTGGCGGACGAATCTGACCCGAAACAGTATCACCGGTTCTGAGGTCAAACTTGCGGATCTGCGACGGGCTGACGTAGATATCGTCCGGGCCCGGCAGATAGTTGTATTCAGGGGCACGCAGAAAGCCAAAGCCGTCCGGCAGCGTTTCAAGGACGCCCTCGGAAAAGATAAGGCCGCTCTTTTCGGTCTGTGCGGCGAGCACCTTGAAGATAAGCTCCTGCTTTCGCAGGCCCGTCGCTCCTTCGATGCCCATTTCCTTGGCGATATGCGTTAGCTCGCTGATCGATTTGTCTTTCAAGCCAGCGAGATTCAGGACGCCGTCGTCGGATTTAGCCGCCGGTGGCGTGGTCTTTGCCGTGGCGTCGCCGTTTGTGGATTCGGTCTCTTCTGCCGCTGAGACGACAACGTCATCTGACGATTTCGCTGCTTTGGGCCTACGGGTTGGTGTGGTTTTAGTTGCCATGTCTATGAAATTGATTCGGAAATTAATGTGCTATTTTCAGAACTTTAGCGGTTTAACAATTTTCTCGCGCGCGTGACGCGTAAACGATCCTGGATAGAAATTAAAAAGCGGAGAAAATCGTATGGATTGTATGTAGTATTGCAAACGGAATTAGCCCTGTGGCCGCTTCCAGAAACCCTGAGTTATCGGGAAAATTAATTATTACACTATTCGAAACAAGAAATCAACCGAAAAATCAGAAATTATTGATCGCGGCATTTATCTCGTTCCACAATTCATCCCGGCCACGGCCGGTAGTCGCGGAATAAGCAATGATCTTCGCACCCGAAAGGATCTTTGTCGTCTCAGCCAGCGACCTCCGCAATTCATTATTTGAAAGCTTGTCCGCCTTGGTTGCGGCGACAATATGCGGCTTGCCGTAATGGACGAGCCATTCATTAAGCTGTAGATCGAGCGCCGTCGGTTTATGCCGCGAATCGATCAACTGCACGCACAACGCCAGTTCGTTGCGTTGTGCAAGATACTCCTCAGCCATTTTCCCCCAATCGGCCCGCATCACTTTCGAAACGCGGGCGTAGCCGTAACCCGGCAGATCAGTGAAATAAAAATTGTCGTTGATCAGAAAGAAATTGATGCTCTGCGTCCTGCCGGGGGTATTTGACGTTCGGGCCAGCCCTTTTCTGAGCAGCAATGAATTGATAAGCGACGATTTGCCAACATTAGAGCGGCCAAGAAAAGCTATTTCAGGCCGGGCGTCTGTCGTCCAATGAGCTTTTTCAAACGCACTCTTGATGAATTCGGCCGAGGTTACTTTCATGGCTCAAGTTTCGAGGTTCGAGTTAGAAGTTTCAAGTTGAAAAGACTCGAATCGCCGAAACCGTAAGCTATTCGATGGCGGCTGATATCTCCGGACTGCCCGCGTCGGGACTCCAGATCTGCGGCGTCTCAAGCGCCCCACTTTCGCTATCGGCTTCCAATGCAAATTTCAAAACCTCGTCTATCGTATCGACGACGTGGATCGTCAGATCGTCCCGCACCTCTTCGGGAATATCGACCAGGTCCTTTTCATTTTCCTTCGATAAAATTATTGTTTTCAGCCCGAATCGGTGAGCTGCAAGCAGTTTTTCCTTGACCCCGCCGATCGGCAAAACCTTGCAGCGAAGCGTGATCTCGCCCGTCATCGCCACATCGTGACGTGCACGCTTACGCGTCAACGCCGAAACCATCGCCGTCGCAAGCGTTATACCCGCGCTAGGGCCGTCTTTCGGTATCGCACCTTCGGGGACATGGATATGTAGATCTTTCTCGCGGAAATCCGCCGGATCAATACCTAATTCTTCGGCCCGCGTACGGACACACGTCAACGCAGCCTTGGCCGATTCCTGCATAACCTCGCCGAGTTTGCCGGTCAGCGTGACCTCGCCCTTGCCTTTCACAAGAGTCGCCTCGACCTGCAGAACGTCGCCGCCGACCTCGGTCCACGCAAGGCCGTTGACCAGCCCGATCTCGCTCTTGCGGGCAATGTCCTGTTTGCGGTAACGGATGATGCCGAGCAGCTCCTGCACCTTTTCGGCGTCAACCGAAACGCGAAAGTCTGCCTTAATGTCCGAAGCGACAAATTTTCTTGCGATCTTACGCAGGCATGCGCCTATTTCACGTTCGAGATTGCGGACGCCGGCTTCGCGGGTGTAGTGTCTGATAATTTCCAAAATGCCGTCATCCGTAAACTGGATCTGCGATGGCGCGATCCCGTTGTTTTCGCACTGCTTTGGCAAAAGATGACGTTTTGCGATCTCAAGCTTTTCGCGTTCCGTGTAACCGGAGAGACTGAGAATTTCGAGCCTGTCGAGTAAAGCCGGCGGGATAGTGTGGAGCACATTCGCCGTCGCGATAAAGAAAACGTGCGACAGGTTGTAATCGACGTCCAGGTAATGGTCGCGAAACGTATTGTTCTGTTCCGGATCTAGCACTTCGAGCAGGGCCGCCGACGGGTCGCCCCGAAAATCGCGGCCGAGCTTATCGACTTCGTCCAATAAAATTACCGGATTAGTCGTTCCGGCTCGCTTCATAAGCTGTATGATCTGTCCCGGCATCGAACCGATATACGTCCGGCGAAGGCCGCGAATTTCGGCTTCGTCATGCACACCACCAAGCGCGAGCCGCACGAATTTACGTCCTGTGGCATTCGCAATAGATTTGCCAAGCGAGGTTTTTCCGACGCCCGGAGCGCCTACAAAACACAGTATCGTGCCCTTCGGATTCTTAACTAACTGGCGGACCGCGAGAAATTCGAGTATGCGTTCTTTTATTTTCTCCAGTCCGTAATGATCTTCATTAAGCGTCGTCTCCGCCTGCCCGAGATCCTCGATCTCGTCCGATCTGTCTTTCCAAGGCACGTTGAGCAGCCAATCGATATAGGTGCGGGCAACGGTTCCCTCGGCGGACATCGGCGGCATCGCCTCGATCCGCGAAAATTCCTGCATGGCCTTGTCTTTGGCCTCTTCGGTCATCCCGGCTTCCTCGATCTTCTTTTTCAGGTCGTCAAGTTCGGCCTTTTCGTCCTTGCGGCCAAGCTCTTTATGAATGGCCTTGATCTGCTCGTTCAGGTAGTATTCACGCTGGTGCTTGTCCATCTGCTTTTTGGTCCGCGAATGGATGTTGCGGTCCATCTGGCGTTTTTCGGTCTCGCCTTCGAGCACATCTATGAGCTTTTGCAAGCGTTCCGCAACCGATACGGTCTCAAGCAGCTCCTGTTTTTCCTCAACTCCGATCCGCAAATGCGACGACATCGAATCGGCGATCTGTGCCGCCGAGACGCCGCGCAAACTGGCGTGCAGAGCATCGGCATACGCATCAGGCGAAACGCGTAAGAATTGTTCGACCAGCGAATGTATCTTTTGCAGCAGCCCGTCCGTCCTGTATCCGGACTCGTCCGTCGAAGCAACGCGCCGCACGTGTGCGAAAAACATCCCGTCCCCGTCCTGCTCGACACGCACCGAACGCCCGCGTTCGCGTCCCTCGACGACGACCTTGATCTGCCCATTATCCTGCCGCTGGGCCTGCAGAATGCGTCCAAGCGTCCCGACCGAATATATCTCGCCGGCCTTTGGCTCGTCGATGGTCGCATCATGCTGGGTCGCAAGAAATATCTGGCGTTCGCCGGTCATCGCCTGTTCAAGCGCCGCAACGGAACTCGGACGCCCGATCTTAAAGGCCACCTTTGTAAAGGGAAAAATAACTACATCCCGTATGGGCACCATCGGAAACCGCTCGATATCCGAGGGCATTTGATCTGAAAATTCTTGCATATTGGTAAGGCTGAATCTTTCGAAACGAGTTCTCTTTTCAATTATGATTTGAAGGATTATCTATATTTACGCAAAATCGTCACGCAAAAGCAATAGCTGTCCCTGTCAATTCGGGAAAATTTCGTCTAACTGAATATGCTTGTATAAAGAGCTATTAGGGTGAGGTTTTTACAAACTGCTGAAAAAGAATCTGCAACCGCGAAAGGCGCGAAAAAACGCGAACAGAAAATTCTCCCATTCGCGTCTTTTCGCGGTTAAACTCTTATGCCGCTTCTTCTGTTCTGGTTATGACCTCAAAGACCGGGGCCTTTCGCTCGATCATCTCTTTTGTCACGACGATGTCTTTGACCTTCTTTTCCGAGGGGAGAACATACATCGATTCGAGCAGGATCTCCTCAAGGATCATCATCAGGCCGCGGGCACCTACCTTACGTTTATAGGCCTCATGAGCGATCGCCTGGATGGCGCCGTCGGTGAATTTGAGGCCGATATTGTCAAACTCAAATTTTTTCTGATACTGCTTGATGAGAGCGTTTTTCGGCTCGGTCAGGATCGTGACCAATGCTGCTTCGTCCAGTTCGCGAAGCACGCCGATGACCGGCAGGCGGCCGACGAATTCGGGGATCAAACCGTAATGGATCAGGTCCTCCGGCTCAAGTTTGTCGATAGACTCGACATGCCGCTGTCTGTTGGTCTTAACATCCGCCTGGAAGCCGAGCGATTTGTTGCGAAAACGCTTTTCGACAACCTTTTCAAGACCGATAAATGCTCCACCGCAAATGAACAGGATATTGGTCGTATCGAGCTGCTGAAAATCCTGCTGCGGATGCTTGCGCCCGCCGCCCGCGGGGATATTCGCGACCGTACCTTCGAGTATCTTGAGCAGCGCCTGCTGAACGCCCTCACCCGAAACGTCACGCGTGATCGACGGATTGTCGTCCTTGCGGCAGATCTTGTCGATCTCGTCGATGTAAATGATGCCCTGCTGGGCCTTTTCAATGTCGCC
>JAYVDQ010000187.1:0-2561 GCA_043749325.1 Chloracidobacterium sp.
AGGATGACGATGCAACTATTGCGGCGGCGCTTAAATTGAAGAACGTGACATTTGCCGATGCGGCACAGGCTAATTAATGTGTGCGGCCGAAGTTGCGGCCGCGCGATAACTAAATAACTCACCTTACGCGATCCTGGTTTTTGGCCCACAAAGGCGCCAGAAACCTAAATAATGCGTAAGATGAGTTTTTTGTTGATAAAATATTGACTAGATTAGCTGACTAGACTATTATCGTTATATGAAGGTCAGCGTTTACGAAGCAAAATCGAAACTTAGCCAGATGATCAACAAGGCGCTGGAAGGCGAAGAGGTCGTTATCACTCGAAATGGCGTGGAGACTGTGAAACTCACACCCATACCGAAGAAAGGGAGTTGGATCGGCATGTATGAGGGGCAGATCGTGATCCACGATAATTTTGACGACCCACTTGAGGAGTTTGAGGAGTATAGTTGAGTATTCTTTTAGATACACATGTATTTCTCTGGGCGGCGGGCATCGCGGGACGGTTATCGGAGAGTGCAAAGACGCTGCTGGACGACCCTGATCAACCAATATTTTTTTCTGCGGCAAGTTCCTGGGAGATAGCGATTAAATGGTCAAAGGGCCGTCTCACTCTGCCATCCGCTCCGGCGGAGTTTATAAACAGCGTTGTATCTGCCGCGGGGCTGTCGCGACTTAATATTAGTGTCCGGGATTCGTGTGCGGTCGCCGAGCTGCCGTTCCATCATAAGGATCCGTTCGACCGATTACTTGTTGCTCAGGCTCGTGCTCACGGGCTTCGGCTGATGACCGCAGATCCGATCCTGGAGCGTTACGATGTGGACGTTATCGCCTTATGGCTGGACGACGATGATGAATGATCAAACTTTAACAATTGACCGGGCGACGGAGATGGACGCAACCGACCCACTTCGCGGCTTTCGCGAACGCTTTCATTTTCCCCAGGTTGCTGGTGGCGGCGAGCCATTATATTTTACCGGCAACTCGCTTGGGCTGATGCCAAAGACTGCACGTGGCTATGTCGAGCAGGAGCTTAAGGATTGGGAAACGCTCGGCGTCAATGGACACATGCATGCAAAAAGTCCGTGGATGAACTATCACGAATCTTTAACGGAAAAGATGGCTCCGATAATTGGGGCGAAGCCTAATGAGACGATCATGATGAATTCATTGACCGTCAACCTACACTTTTTGCTCGTGTCATTTTATCGACCAACTTCGGACAGGTATAAGATTGTTATCGAAAAAAGTGCATTTCCGTCGGACCAGTATGCGATAAAGTCGCATTTGCGATTTCATGGATACGAGTCAGAAGGGGCAGCTACCGCTCCCGGTTCTGACGCGTTGATCGAACTCACGCCGCGGGAGGGTGAATCGACGCTGCGTACCGATGACATCATCGAAACTATCGAACGCGAAGGCGATTCGATTGCGCTTGTAATGCTCGGCGGGGTTAATTATTTGACAGGACAGGCGTTTGACATGCAAGCGATCACCAAAGCGGGGCACAAGGCAGGAGCGGCCGTCGGCTTTGACCTGGCACATGCAGCTGGAAATATCGAACTGAAAATGCATGATTGGGATGTCGATTTTGCTCCTTGGTGTTCATACAAATACCTGAACGGCGGTCCCGGTGCGATCGGAGGAGCGTTCATCCACGAACGTCATGCAAATAATTTCGATCTGCCGCGTTTTGCCGGTTGGTGGGGCCACGACAAGGAAAGGCGCTTTTTGATGGAACCGGATTTTAAGCCGATTCCCGGTGCCGAAGGCTGGCAGACTTCAAATCCGGCGGTCCTGCCGATGGCCGTCATGCGTGCTTCGCTCGAAATTTTTGACGAGGCTGGAATGCCTGCACTGATCGAAAAGTCGCGCAAATTGACTGGCTATCTCGAATCGCTGATCGATGAGATCGCTGACGATCGAATATCGATAGTCACGCCGCGAGATCCAAAACAGCGAGGCTGCCAACTCTCTATCCGGGTCCGGGACAAGAGTTTGCACGAGCGGATCGTTGAGCGGGGCGTCCTTGCCGATTGGCGTGAGCCGGATGTGATACGCGTGGCTCCTGTGCCGCTTTATAATTCGTTTAAGGACGTATACAAGGTTGCCGAGATCTTGAAAAGCTGTTTGCTTTAACGTTCGTCTCCTGTAGCAATCAAAATATATGGATCGCGAAAATGACAACGCTGATGGTTTAAATAACTCTCCAAATCGATCATATCGCCGGATGATGCAGGTCATCGTTGTCATGCTCCCTGCTTTGCTGCTCTCGGCTTTTGCGTTTCAGCTTTGGTATCACGCGACGCGGACGAGTCCGGTCGTGGACGAGCCGGCCCATATTTTAGCGGGCTACCGTTATTGGGAATGCAAGGACTTCGGCATAAATCCGGAACATCCACCATTCGTAAAACTTTTGGCGACAGCTCCGCTTATGTTTCGACGGCTAGAAGTTCCGGATACTGGCTGCGGAAAGCAGATCACCGCAAAGGTTCCCGGCTTTGTTCAGGGTAATACGTTTCTCGTGGAGAATGGCGTGGACAGCATTGTTGTTCCGGCG
>JAYVDQ010000188.1:0-17412 GCA_043749325.1 Chloracidobacterium sp.
AATAGCAGGTCGTCCCGCGTTATGACGAGTGCCGACGATTGGGTGCGCCGCCGCATGATCGTCAGCGGCGGTAGATCTCTCGTGGTCAGGATCAAATGCAAAAGATCGGACGAGTATTGAATGAGGCGGTCGATCAGCTTATGAACGGCCGTTTCGCGGCCGATGTGATGATAATCGTCAAGGACGAGGATAAACGGCTGCTCGACAACCCGCAGAATTTCGTTTATCAAAAGATCCGCGGCTCGCTCGGGGAACCGCACAATATCCTCGCCCGCCTCGGCAAGATACGGAAAAATAGCATCGCCAAAATCCGGAAACTGGTCTTGTATCCCATGTGCGACATAGCTGAGAAAGACTGCGGGGTCGGCGTCGGTGTGGTCGAGCTGGTACCAGACCGAGGGGCGCGTCTGTCTCCGCACAAAATCCGCGACCAGCGTTGTTTTTCCGCAGCCCGCGTCGGCCGCCACCATTGTCAACGGATTTCCGAGGTTGGCCTGCAGACGCTCGATGAGCCGGGGCCTGTCGAGCATCTCGGCAGTGGCCCGCGGCGGCAAAAGCTTTGTACGAAGAAAGAAGTTCGATTCCTTAATCACAAAAATATGTCCAACTCGGTATCGCGGCAATTATGCCACAAACGCCGTCTATATTCGATTTAGGAATTGTCCTCTCCGTATAAAGCTAAAATGCCGACATTTGTTGAAGCGATTCCATCAGCCGCGAGATCCGGCCGCTCGAGCGCGAGTGGGCCTGGGCGGCCATATCCCCCTGCAACCCCCTCAGCCTGCACAGCCTGACCGTCTCGCTCGGTGTGATTGCAAGCATGTTCTCATCTATGACATTGAGCATTTGTTTTGACCGGAGCCGCCATAACGGTAACTGCGGCTTGCTGCGGCAAAGCATCAGGACGTGGACGTTTGGAACGAGCGATAGTATAAGTTGGTTAAAAAAATCGGGAAACCACGCCGCATCATAAAGATGATGCATATTGTCGAGGACGATCAGTCTGTACGCTCCCCTCGAATGGCGTTGCAGACCGTCCATGCAGCGCGCCAGAAACCCGGCGATGCCGGCCTGGTCGACCGGTTCGGTCGCATGCTGATTCGCGGGATCATCCAGAGCGGCTTTTCCTAACATCGCGGCGATCAGATAGTTAGAAAATGATTCCCAGTTTGCATCCGCCGGCTCGATGGAATACCAGACCGGATCCTGGTGTTTCTCACAAAACTCTGCCGCCAACAGGGTTTTCCCCGTACCGGCACGGCCGCACAAAACCGTCGCCCCGGCCTGGATCTCCGCCCGGTCGAGCAGATCGATCAGCCGCGGCCGCGTAATAACATTTTTTACTTCGGGAATTTGCAGCTTGTCGCCGACGATCGGGCGAGGTTTGGACGCGCCCGCCCGCGGCCTGACGTCCGGAATATCCAGGACAGTATCCGGCTTAGGGATACTGCTATTAACCCTGCTATTAACCAATGATTCATGCGGAAGGTATTTTAATGTCATCACGCATACAGACTAAATACATACCCTTGAGAAAAACTTGAAAAGGCGCGACCAATTCTCAAGTTTTTCTCAAGTGCCTATAAATATGATGTTTTTACACACTGCACTACAGGTCGGCTCTCCCGCAGTGTTGAGACCTTAAGAAGTTAAAGAGGCAAATCAAATGAAAAAAATAATTTTGGTGCTAAGTGTAATATTCGTGATGGATCTTTCGGGGGCCGCCCAGATTCAACAAAAATCTACCGGCAGCTCGCGGGATCAAACCGCGGTGACCAAACAAGGGGGGAGCATTTCGTCGGCCACGAATATCGAGGCCCAGCTTCAAAATTCGCTCGATGTCCGTAGGGCTCGACCCGGCGACCCGGTCGTATTGAAAACGACCCGGGCGGTCAAACAAAACGGCCAAACAGTGGTTGCAAAGGGCTCGACTCTCGTCGGCCATGTGACCGAGGTACAGCAAAAGACAAAGGGCAACGCGTCGTCGCGGCTCGGCCTGGTATTCGACCGGCTCGAAGGCCAAAATATGACAACGCCGATCACAGCTTCGATCGTCTCAATAATGGACGTTCATGCGGCGGAGTCATCGGCGGACATTTTTGATACTGATATTGCTGGATCGGCCTCAGGTTCAACTCGAGCGTCGGGCGGGACCTCATCGGGAGGAGGCACCGGCGGTCTTCTGGGCGGCGTGACCGGCACGGCGGGAAGCGTGGTCAATACAACGACACAAGCGGCTGTCGGAGTGGCCGGCACTGCAACGCAAACGCTCGGCGGCGCAACTCAGACGGTCGGCCGCACATTAGGCGGCATACAGATCTCGCAGTCCGCAAGCGGCTCGGCTCAGGGCGGGACAACGCTATCGTCATCGGATAAGAATATCCGCCTGGAAAAAGGCATGACCTTTCAGCTATTGCTCAATGCGATGGCTGGCAACTAAGATCCGGGTTTTGAATTCATTGCGATTAAGATAGAATTACAATAGATGAAAAATCTCGTCTGCTCATTGATTGTCTTGGCTTTACTGGCGAATTTCGCCGCCGCCGGGATATTGTTTGAAAGGTCAAACGGTATTACATTAACGGGCGCCGACGGTATTCAATACATCGGCGTCTCGGGCATTTCGCTGACTGGAGCAGATGGCGTTCTTAATTACAGTACAAACGGGATCACGCTCACGGGCGCCGACGGGATTACGTTGACCGGTGCCGACGCCATTAGATCCGCCGGGCCGAGCGGTACAACATACACCGGCCCGAATGGAATAACGCTGACGGGGGCCGCCGGTCTCGCCGCAATAAACGCAGATGGGATTACGCTCACCGGAGCCGACGGTATCACGCTCACCGGTGCCGATGGAACGCAATATCGAGCGGATTCGATTGCGATCCGCCGACCTAACGGCATCACGCTTACAGGAGCCGACGGCATTACTTTGACAGGAGCCGACGGCATTACGCTGACCGGAGCGGATGGAATTGTCCGGACCGCATTTGACGGAATTACGCTCACGGGTGCCGACGGCATCACGCTAACCGGAGCCGATGGCATCACCCTGACCGGGGCGGACGGCATAACCTTGACGGGCGCCGACGGCGTCACGGGTTTCGGGCCGGCCGGGGTCCTGTTTGATCTGCCAAGTCCATCGGGAATAACGCTTACCGGGGCCGACGGCATCGTTATGTCGCGGGTTCAGGGAATTACTCTTACGGGAGCCAATGGGATCAGGCTGGCCGGGCTCGACGGCATCACGCTCACGGGGGCCGATGGACAACAAACAGGTCTCCAGGGCCTTGACCCCGACCTGGCGGTCACCCTAAATAGTGCAACCGATGACCGCAGCATTAACGCCGTTGTCGTTTATCATCGCCCGGTGACAGACGCTGATACCACACAGCTCCGGCAGATCGGTATCAATGGCGGGACACGTTTTCGCAGGCTGCCGATGGTGTATGTCTCAGCCACGCGTCAGCAGTTGCTCACCGTATCGAAGTTGGCGACGGTTCGCTCGATCTATGGAAACCGCACCTTGAATTTTGACGCGGACCCCTATTTTAACCCCACCGGCGGTCAGCGCGTTGCTTCGGACAATGAGATCACGACAGCTAATAGCGGGATGCCGGTCACTGGCCGGAACGTCACGGTAGCAGTACTCGATACAGGGATCAATACGACGCATCCCGATCTGGCGGGCCGGGTCGTACAAAATGTGAGGCTCGTGGATACACAGAGCGTGCCGGCCACATTTGTTAATCCGGTTCCTATCGAAAACGTCGCAAATACCGACCTTGCGGCCGGGCACGGAACATTTGTTTCGGGCATCATAGCCGGGAGCGGCACAAGCTCGGGCGGCAGGTATAACGGCATTGCTCCCGGTGCCAGGCTCCTCGGCCTCAGCGCGGGCGACGCCGACCTCACGAACGTGCTATCGGGCTTTGACTATCTGCTTGCCAATGCCGCTGCTTATAACGTCCGCGTCGTTAACTGCAGCTTTTCGGCAAACACGGCGTTTGATTACAACGACCCTGTCAATATCGCGACAAAGATGCTGACCGATGCCGGTATCAATGTAGTTTTTTCGGCGGGAAATTCCGGTTCGGGTAACGGAACTCTGAATCCCTACTCGGTTGCCCCATGGGTGATTGGCGTCGGAGCAACCGAACCAGACGGCGTCCTGGCATCGTTTTCATCGCGGGGAAATTTCGGCGATGCGGTCCAGCATCCGACCCTGGTAGCCCCGGGCGTAAATGTAGTCGGTCTGAGAAGCGCCGCGGGTATCACGGGCGTCGAAGGAGCCGGCGGGGCCGACGCCCAGCGATTGTCGATCTCGGAGCTGCCCTTTTATACGACGGCAAGCGGCACGTCTTTTTCCGCACCGCAAACATCGGCGGCGATCGCCTTGATGCTCGAGGCCAACCCGTCGTTAACACCCGCCGCCATCAAAGACATAATGGCCCGAACCGCCACTCCGATGCCGAAATATTTTTATCATGAGGCCGGGGCCGGGATGCTCAACACCTATGCGGCGGTGATCGAAGCAGCTTTCCCAAATCGCAAAATGGGCGATTTTCGTTCGACCCTGTCGCGAAATAATGTCCGTTTCATTACGTCAACCTTGCAAACTTTCGGACCTTCGGTGACACCCGGAACGATTGCCACGGTCAATATTCCGATTCCCGCAAACACGGTTCAGGCCTCGATCGGGATCACCTGGAATCTGAGCGCCAATGATTTCGGTTTGAAAATATTCGACGCGTCAAACAATCTCGCCGGCGAATCGAATCATGTTAATTTGCCGGGAATCAACGGGCGCCGCGAAAAAGTCGTGCTTCGTTCCCCGCAGAGCCAGACTTGGCGTGCCGCGATCCAGCACACAGCCGGGATCGGGACCCCGCAAAACGTCCATGGCGGGGTCGAACTCACACGGGTCCAATATCCCGACATCCTTGACCTTTCGTCGCTCTCGTCGGCCGATCTGGCCCAGATCGATCTAAGTTTCCTAACTAACGTAATGCTGGCCGACGGGCGAAAGTTCAGGCCCGGCTCGGCGATCTCACGGCTCGAGCTTGCTGAGGGCTTGGTCCGCTCAGGCTGCGTATCTCAATATATCGCGTCCCGCGCGATGTATTCGGACGTTCGCGAGCTTGCATCGCGGAATGCCGTTGAGAGCGTCCAGTCAAATCCCGGCGGAAGACTGGTGTACGACGCGGCCCCGGGCGGACGGTTTTATCCATACGATACGGCATCAAAGCTGGTCGCCGCCGTGGCTTTTGTCAGGGCTGTGGGGCTCGAATCATCTACGTCGGCGGCAGTCCTGCCCGTGTCGGTTGTGGACGGAGCGTCGATACCATCGGCATTGCGTGGCTACGTTGCGGTGGCTTTGCAATATGGATTTCTTAAACTCGACGGAAATCGGTTCAGTCCGTCGCGTCCGGTTACCCGGCTCGAACTCGCCATCGCCCTTAATAAACTCGTAAATAATTAGCTGACGAATCCCCGGTTTCCGAAAGGCGGTGGACCGAGCAGTTATTGAAGACTTTCGTTTTCATGACCTGCGTCATACGGCCGCGAGCCGCATGGCCGAAGCGGGAGCAAGTCCTTTTACGTTGATGAAGATACTTGGTCATTCGGATATCCGTATGACTAGCCGGTATACTCACGCGACGGATTTAGCTATTAGAAAAGCAGTAGAAAATTTGGATGCAAATTCGCATTTTAGTAACGAATTGGCAACGAAAACAGAAGGGCAAGCACAAGGCCTGCCCTAAGTTATTGATTCTATTGGTGGAGACGAGGGGGATCGAACCCCTGACCTCTGCAATGCCATTGCAGCGCTCTCCCAGCTGAGCTACGTCCCCGGCTTTTTCAAAGCAAAATGCAAAATTGAGAATGCAAAATGCAAGAGAAGCGAATGTTGAATTTAGCGAAATTAGTCGGGCGCGTCAAGTATCGGTCAACTACCGCCCTTTGAAAACCGGCTTTCGCTTTTCGAGAAATGCCGCGACGCCTTCCTGTTTGTCCTCGGTCGAAAAGCAGATCGCGAATAGATCGACCTCGCGTCTCAGGCCTTCGTCAAGGTTTGAGCGCGAAGCAAATTTTACGGCTTCCTTGGATAGCTGCAACGCGATGGGTGCTTTCTCGGCGATCTTTTCGGCAAGCTCCATTGTTTTTGCTTCAAGTTCTGAGGCAGGATAAACGTGATTGACGAGGCCGAATTTGTGGGCGGTCTGGGCATCAATCATATCGCCGGTCAAGACCATTTCCATCGCCCTTCCCTCGCCGATCAGCCGAGGCAGACGCTGCGTACCGCCGCCGCCGCACATGATGCCGAGATTTATTTCCGGTTGGGCGAACCGGGCATTCTCGCTACAGATACGCAGATCGCAGGCGAGAGCGAGTTCGTTGCCGCCGCCGAGGCAAAAGCCGTTGACCATGGCGATCACCGGTTTGGGAAATGCGTCGATAGTGTTGAAAAAAGTCTTTTCGTGAAAAAGATCGCGCTGCGTGATGGGCGTTTGGCCTTCGAATTCGCTAATGTCGGCGCCCGCGATAAACGATCGCTCGCCGGCACCCGTAATGATTAGCACTCGTATCGAATCGTCTTTGCGCAATTCGCCCAGGGCGGCAACGCCCTCCGTATGTACCTGTTTATTGAGAGCATTGAGTTTATCGGGACGATTGATGGTTAGCAGAGCTACTTTGCGACGTCTTTCGACGGTTATCGTTTCGTAATTTGCCATAACAAAAAAATTACGACAGGCCCCGCGCGGCCTGTCGATCTTAATAAAAATATTTGTCCGCTAGTCGGTGAACAACTACTCATTCACGCCTTCGACAACATTATCGTCGGCGATCCATGCTACGAATAATCGCAGCCAGCTTTCTTTCGGTTCCTCGATCGAAACGCCTACGCGAGATGTACCGTAGCTGGCCGGAATAACGCGAACGACCTGGGCTTTAACCTCGACGGGCACGCCATTTGGGCGATGCGACCGGATGTAGAGGCTGTCGCCCTGGGCAATCGGTTGGTTTAATTGAAACAACGCTCCGAGTGTCGAGATGTCGTCGGTTTCGGTCGGTTCGCTCCATGTGGCGCCGTCATCCGTCCTGCCCGACACGACTATCGGCAAGCGGAGCGCCATCCTTAGCGCGAACCGTTTTTCCTCAAATTGAGGTTGAATGGTGGCCATTATCAAAATATGATCGCGTCAACTGAACGTATAAAAACTACCCAAGTTTAACATGAAAGTTCTAAGCACGTAAATATTTACGGCCAAACTGCCTAAGGAGGGAGGGGAACGCAACGGATCGTATCGTCCATTAACTGCAAGCGAATCTATTAGACGAACCCATTAGACGATAGTTATACTATATACACGGGCGAAATCCAAAGGAGTTTTTTGGCTGGCTTCGCAAGAATTTATGAGTGAAACGCAAATTCATCGAAAAGTCGTGATTTTGGGGTCCGGTCCGGCCGGACTGACCGCCGCAGTGTATGCCGGACGGGCGCAGCTTGGCCCACTCGTTATCGATGGGCCGCAACCCGGTGGCCAGCTAACGATTACGACCGATGTCGAGAATTATCCGGGTTTTGCCAATGGAATCATGGGCCCGATCCTGATGGATGAGTTTCGCGAGCAGGCGTTGCGGTTCGGGACCGAGATCATAAACGTCTGGATCGACCGCGTCGATCTTAGCAAACGGCCATTTACGCTTTACGGCAAAGAAAGTGAGGACAGCGACGAAATAACCACCATCATCAAGGCCGAGACGCTGATCATTTCGACGGGAGCGTCGGCGAAATGGCTCGGAATCCCCGGCGAAGCTCCGGTTCCGGAAGGCTTGGGCGGCAACGGCGTTTCGGCCTGCGCGACCTGTGACGGGTTCTTTTTCCGGGATAAGCCGATAGTCGTAGTCGGCGGCGGCGATACGGCGATGGAAGAAGCTCTCTTCCTGACAAAATTTGCGTCAACGGTGACATTGATCCACCGCCGTCACGAGTTTCGAGCATCCAAGATAATGCAGGACCGTGTTTTGGCCCATCCGAAGATCGAAATAATGTGGAACACGGAGTTACTTGAAATAAATGGTACCAAAGAAACGGGCGTTGGAAGCATCAGGATCTTTAATAACAAGATGAGCGAAGAAAGCGTTTTGCCGACGCAGGGTGTTTTTATCGCCATCGGCCATCAGCCGAATACGGGGCTTTTCAAGGGCGTTCTCGATATGGATGAGGTCGGCTATCTCATTACCGAGGGCAAAACGATGAAGACGAATATCGATGGCATCTTTGCGTGCGGTGACGCCCAGGATGCATATTATCGCCAAGCCGTAACCGCCGCCGGAACAGGCTGTATGGCGGCTATCGACGCCGAGCGGTTTTTGGCGGAACACGAAGTAGTGAATAGTGAAAAGTTAATAGTGAAAAGTGAAAGCAATTAAATTGATTCCTTACACTTTTAACTTTTAACTTTTAGTTTTTCACTCAAAAGATTTATGCCGATCTACGAATATAAATGTCTGCAATGCGGTGCCCACGTTGAAAAGCGCCAAAGCGTCTCTGACGAGCCTTTGACGACATGCGAGAAATGTCACGGCAAGCTCGAAAAGCAATGGTCGCTTTCGGGTTTTCAATTCAAAGGCGCGGGTTGGTACGTGACCGACTATGCAGGCAAGAAAGACGCGGCGGGCGAAAAAAGTTCGCCGGCTGATTCAACGCCGGCGGCGGATACTGCATCAAAGTCGAAAAGCGAAACCGCAACGGCGACAAAGGAAACCCCTTCGAAACCCAGCAAGGAATGAACACCGGCCACCGAACAGCTTTCTTTTCAATAATTTGCATGCTATTCCTCGCGCCTTTTATAATGGCCCAATCTGGCCATAGCTTGCGTGGAAACTCGGCCGAAGGAACGATCCTGGCGGTCACGGCCGTGCGAACCGACAAGAAAACCGACCCAATCAAGATCGACAATCTTAACCTTTACGAAAACGGTTTCGAGCAAAAGATCAAAAATTTCAGCCTCGATCCGAGCCCGGCAAAGATCGTGATCGTGGTCGATAATTCGCAGACGCTGCCCGTTTCGGTCGAAAATTTGAAAAAGGCGGTGATGGAATTTGCATACGAGATATTCGACGGCGACCAGCTTTTCGTAATCGCATACGACGAAAAAGCCGAGATCATACAGGAATGGACGGACGACGCCAAAAAGATGGAAGCATCACTCGGAACGCTCCGAAAAAAGGGCAATCCGTACCTTTTTGACGCCCTGGATATCTCGATGAAGGAAGTACTGCTCCCGCTGATGCCCGGAACACGCAAAACGGCAGTTGTCCTGATAGGCGACGGCGTTGACCGGGGCAGCAAATCACCTTTCGATAAGGTGCTTGGCGAATTGCAAAATCAAAATATTACGGTTTATTCGCTCCAATTGCCCGACCGCACAGGTGGAGCGTATCGTCGTGATCAGCCAAAGGCGTCCGTTATAATGACACTGCTGGCCGAAGATACCGGCGGCAAGGTCTTCCCATTCGAGGAAGCACAGAATGCGGCTAAAGTTATCTGCGACGAATTGAGAAAAAATCGGTATTTACTCTCATACACATCGACCAATTCCTCGGCGTATGATGTACGCAAACTGCTTTTGATAGGCGGCGAAGGGGTCACCATTCGCACTAAAGCCGCTCAGCCGCCAAATGTGAAGTAGCCAAGCCCTCATATAGCCGTCGGAGAGCATAACACCGTCGTTAATCCGAAGAATTACGTGAATTATCAACGTTCCCGGTGTTAATAAGTAGTTCGGCGAACCTATATGAAACTCGCCTTCGAAGCCAAGTTTATCGATTGCGGTGATGCGATTGGATTGGTGGTGAGATCCTTCAGCTCACCTTCGACACGGTTGCATCGAGTCACGATGCGGACGAGCGATGCACGCCGTACGTTCTTATCAGCCGAAATTTTGAGTTTCCCGATTCTGCGACGGTCGAGAGGCACGATGGTGAGGATTATGACGGCGGGGCTGAAATCAGGTCCCTGATTTTGCAGAGAGACCGCGTTTTCATAAAGCTCGATCGCGATTTAGAGCTTGAAGTGGCGTTCCGTGTACCAGACAAAAAATTCGCGACGTTGAAATCTTTCTTGAGCAGGATGATTGATGCCCGCGTTTACATCACTGAGTAGTTCCCCGAACAACACGTTGGACCGGAGCGGCGGTTGCGTGTTTCTCAAGGTGCCCTAGTGCATCGAGGGTTTGCGGAATCGCGCCGCCCGGTCAACGTGATCGTTCGACGTATCCTTGTCCAAAATGTAGAAGTAATTTTATGTCACAAATGTTTCTTTTGCGGTGTTTTTCTTTTGAGAGAATAAACACGATGAAAAAAATTGCTTGCTTCTTTGCTTTATTGCTAACTTTTGTCTTTTCGGCATACGCAAATAATTTACAAAACACAGCAACCTACACAGTTTTTTTATCCGCCGAAAATAAACGTCTGGTTAAAGTCGAAGCGGAGATTTATCCGACCGGAAACACATTGATTGTTTGCCCTGAAGGTGCGAATCATTTGCCCGACAAATGGGCGACTTTTATGCGTAATGTTTCAGCCAAAGACGAAAATAACCAAGCTGTCAAGATTCAGTATTTGGGACAAGGCGCGTGGCAGATTGCCGAACCGCTTCCGAAAAAACTCGTTTTGAATTACAAAGTCGAGATTAAACACGACCTGACGAATTGGACTTTCGGTAGCAAAGAAGCGGCTTATGTGAGCGACGATTGTGTTTTTTACACGGGCGCGTCGCTTTTTATCACAATGCCCGAACTCGAAAATATGAAAGTTCAATTCAAGATGCCCGACGATTGGAAAGTTACAGTTGCGTGGCAGGAAATTCCAAATAAGAAAAATGCTTTTCGGGCGGCAAACGCCGAAGAATTACTGTGGATTGGAATATTGGCGGGCAAACATCTCGAACGAAAAACAAAAGTCGGACAACTCGAAGTCGTAATGGCTGTCGGGCAAGATTTACGGCAATCGGCTGAAATGTTTGACCACGCCGTTAAAGCAATCGTTCCGGCTTACGTTAAAACTTACGGCGGCGACCCTGTCTTTCAAGGATCATCCGTCAAAAAGTTTGTCATTATCGGTAACATTGACAAAAACTATGTTGGCGGCGGCGCAGTTTTTGTTCGGACAATCAGTATGATGTTGAAGGACGTTCCGCTAAAAACAAACGAGGCTTCGACCTTTAGCTGGAATCACATTATCACACACGAATTAGGACATCTTTGGAACGGGCAAAGTATTCGTGAGGAAAATCAGGAATTTTGGTTTGTTGAGGGCGTAACCGATTATCTGGCTTATCTTTTGGAAGCGCGAGCCGGTTTGATTAGTAAAGCCGAACTGCTCAAAGTTTTCGCTAAAAAATTTGACGAATATAAAGCGGTTGCCGGAAAAATCTCTCTACGCGAAGCCGGAAATAACAAATCGAAAAACTATGACTTAATTTATAACGGCGGACTCGTGACGGCTTTAGCGTTCGATGTTGAAATACGGAAAGCTACCAAAAACCAAAAGGGTTTAATTGATTTACTTCAATTTATGTATCAGGATTTCGCCTTGAAAGATAAAAAGTATACTGCCCAAGACGTAAAGAAAATCGCCAATCAAGTTTCAAACCAAGATTTTTCAAACTTTTTTATGGATTATGTCGAAGGCATTAAAATTATTCCGTTTGAAAAATATGCTGATTCTTTGGGTTTAGTTTTATCAACGAATCAAAATAAAACAATCTTGGGAAAGAAAGCAAAAGCCAATTCTTTCGAGAAAACCACGTTGTTGAAAGTTACAGGTTTTTCCTACTGAAACTTTATTTTATTGCAAGAACGTCGAACAAGTCATTGGACGTGAGGGCGCGGGCAGCGACTTTCTTTTCACGTTGTCTTTTTCCTTCCGGCGGGCTTGGTGGCGGTTTCGCCCCACGTCATCTCAACCGTTGGGCTTCTGCTCTCATCCGGTGACATGATAAAAAGAACAGATGGAGAATGTGATAACAACACCCGAACAGGTAACCCCGAAGTGGCTGACAAGTGTGCTTCGTAAAAGCGGTTTCCTCAGGCGGGGCAAGGTAATTAACGTAAAGAATAAATTAACGAAAACGCTGGTTGTCTCAGTTGTTTCTCGCCTTGAAGTTGGTTATTCGGGGGATGTTCCCGCCTCCGTGCCGTCTGAGTTGTTCCTAAAAATCTCTAGACCTAATTTGTCGCAAGCGATTTCTTCCGAACTTAACAGTAAAGAAGTTGAGTTTTACCGGACTATTGCGCGTGAAATGAACGACCCACCGTTCATTCGCTGCTATGACGCCGCTTATTCATCCGAATCCGATAGGTCTCATTTATTGCTAGATGACTTATCTGAAACACACTTTCAACCAGAGTCGCCGCTACCGCCTTCAAAGTTATATTGTGAATTGGCGATGGAGTGCATGGCGCAACTACACGCTCACTGGTGGGAGCATCCTCAACTGGGAAAGGGTATTGGAAAACTCTTTGATGAAAGCCAGTTGGAAACTTTTGTCGGCAAAGTGGAAAAAACTGTCATCAGTTTTATTGATTTCTTGGGAGATGGGCTTTCAGCCGAACGACGTAAAGTTTATGACAGACTGCTCTCGTCGAAGTACAAAATTTGGGGACGCCTTATTGATGCGACTGGGTTGACGGTGACGCATGGCGATGCTCATTGGTGGAATCTTCTTTATCCGCGTGATACGGACACGCATCGAGTCCGCCTCTTTGATTGGCAACTTTGGCACGTTGATGTCGGAGCGCGCGACTTAGCATTTATGATTGCTCTCGGCGGATATGCGGAGCGCAGGGCGGCGATGGAGGAGAATCTGATGCGGCTCTATTATGACAGTTTGATAGCGCACGGGGTCAGAAACTACATTTGGGATGATTGTTGGAACGATTACAGATGGTCAGCCATTAGGAATTTGAATATTCCGGTACTCCAATGGTCAGAAGGAAGAAGCGCGGAACTTTGGCAGGGGAATTTAGAAAGAGCGATGCTTACCTATGATGATTTGGGATGCTCCGAACTAATAGGCGATTGACGCTCACTCAAGGGAACGAACCTGTTTCTAACCCCGAAGCCTAACAAGTCATTCGAGCGTTACATCGCGACCGAAGTTGAGATGGGTCAAGCGGCAAGAGCAGTCTTCAATTTTCGCAGAAATTTCTTATCCTTGAGCAGGTCGTCCTTGATGATCTGCTTTTCCAACTCTTTTTGTTCGCCATCGACGAGACTTCGTAATTTTTCATTGATCAGCGTTTGATAGCCTGCACCTTCACGCTCCGCAATCTCTTTGAAATGGATCACGATGTCCGCGTCAAGGTATATTGTCAAGCGGCTCTTTGCTGCCCGGTTCTTTTTCAATATTGCATCCAGCCGCTTAGGTCTTGTGATGCGACGAAGCCCCAAGGCCGAAGCCTCTGGAGATGTCTCCAGATATTCATAATCTCTTTCTGTTTTTTTCATATTCTGAAACCATCCATTTCTCGGCACGACGGGCTGTGATCAGTCGAACAGTCCCGTCGTCGGCAAAAATATAAGTGACGAAAATAAGTCCATATGCTCCGGACAACCCAATGATATTGAATCTGACCTCATCATCTGTCGAATGTGCGAAATCCTCAAACTCAACCGCGTGAGTATCCTCGAATAAGTCCGCAATCTTTGCCAAATCAACGCCATGATCCTTGATGACCTGTTTACGCTTCTTATCGTCCCACGTGAACATCTGTTTTTAATATACATATAAAATATATGTAGGTAAATATATTTTTCTAAACCGCGACCGGAGCCGCGATCTTGCCCCATGAGTGGTAATTGTCTAATTTCAGATTTTCAAATTTGAAACTAAGCAGACCCTCCAATCCTTTTAAACAATCTGCATTTACTAATTCCAGATTTGGCAGCGGCATAGGCTCGCGCGACAGAAGTTCATTGACCTGTTCGAGGTGGTTGCTGTAGATGTGCAGGTCGCCGAAAGTGTGGATGAATTCGCCCGCGTCGAGGCAGCAGACGTGGGCGACAAGGTGCGTCAGCAGAGCGTAGCTGCTGATATTGAACGGTACGCCGAGGAAGGCGTCGGCGCTGCGTTGGTAGAGTTGGCAGTGGAGAGTTTTGCCATTTTCGACCTTAAATTGAAACAGCGTATGGCACGGCGGCAGGGCAACCTGGTCACAAACGCCCGGGTCCCAGCCGGAAACAATAAGCCGGCGGGAGTTCGGGTTTTCGGTGATCTCGCGTATCAGCCGCGCTATCTGATCAATGCCATTCATCCGCGGGTAGTCGCCGCCAAATGAGCGCCAAAGATAGCCGTAAACCGGGCCTAGGTCACCCTCTTCACGGCCAAATCTCGCCGTCTGATCGGCGGTGGCCCATTCGGCCCAGATGTCGACGCCACGTTCGTTTAGGTGTTTCTCATTCGTGTCGCCCGAAAGAAACCAAAAAAGCTCCTCGGCAATCCAGCGAAATGGTACGCGCTTGGTGGTTACTATAGGAAATCCACGATTGAGATCAAATCGTGTTTGATAGCCAAAAGCCGCGATCGTCCCTGTACCTGTCCGGTCTTCGTGCCGTGTTCCCGTCTCAAGAATATGTTTTAGAAGGTCGTGGTATTGCCGCATCGCGCGTTGTGGAATATTCCTCTAAAAGTTACCATATTTAGCTTATGTCGGGGAAACTTGAAGTCAGTTTTAACAGCCCGCAGTGTGGTTGGATGTCGATCGGTTTTGAGGACGGCGAGGCCGAATTTCATACGACGACGGCGTACGCACCGCATGCGGCGGCCTTGCCGGAACTGATGGGGATATTGACCGATCTGATAGACGGGGAAAATGGTAAAAATGAGTATTTGCTCAAGTGGAACCGCGATCCCGAGGAGTTTGATTTTCGCTTCCTGCGTAGCGGTGAAAAGCTCACCATCGAGATATATCAATACCCGACCGAGGATCGCGAGTCGAGCGAACGTGAGCTTGTTTTCTCGCACGAAGGCACGGTCGGTGTTGTGTGCCGTGCATTCGCGAAAACGTTCGAACAGCTTTATGCGGATCGCGATACAGACGAATTTGAGTTCAACTGGCGGCAGCCGTTTCCGTATCGTGAGTACGAGGAATTTAAGGGTAAAATGGAACGCGGATAAACACGAATCGGGCAGATTTTCACGGATATGAAATTTTCAGATTCGCGCCAATCAGCTTGATCCGCCAAATCCGTGTTCTATTGCATTTAATGAAAGAGAAACTACTAGACCTATTGGCATGTCCGATTTGCGGCGGTGACATTTTGTTGGCGTACGCGAGCAAGTATGACGACAAAGAGATAATCGAGGGCGTGCTGACCTGTAAAAAATGCACCCGCGAATACAAGGTCGTTAGAGGCGTGCCGCGCTTTGCGGACCTGGCAATGATCGAAGAGGATAAAGCCGAGACCGCGGAGAATTTTGGTTGGCAGTGGACGCATTTTACTCAGGAAGATACGAAATATTCCGCTCAATTCCTCGGCTGGCTACAGCCCGTAAAGAAAGACTTTTTCGAGGGCAAGATCGTTCTCGAAGGCGGCTGCGGCAAGGGCCGCCATACAAAGCTTGCCGCGGAATGGGGGGCAAAAGAGGTTGTCGGCACTGATCTTGGTGACGGCGTCGAATCGGCGTTCGCTCTTACCCGCGACCTGCCAAACGCGCACATTGTCCAATGCGATATATTTAAATTACCGCTAAAGAAGGCGTTCGATTACGCGTTCAGCGTCGGGGTGCTACATCACACGCCCGATCCGAAGGGTGCATTTGTCTCGCTGGCCTCAAAAGTAAAAAAAGGCGGCCACATTTCGGCTTGGGTTTACGGGGCTGAGAATAACGAGTGGATAACGCGATACGTCAACCCGGTGCGTGAAAGCTTTACATCGCAAATCAGCCAGCCGGTCTTATATCAGTTGTCCAAATTACCGACTCTCGGTGTTTTTCTCACGACCAAGCTCGTTTACCGCCCGCTCAACGCTGCCGCAAAACCTGTTGCCAACAAGCTCTTTTACAACGAATATCTCAATCATCTCGCCACATTCGGCTCGCGCGAGCAGCATAATATCGTTTTTGATCATCTGGTTGCGCCGACGGCGTTCTATATCTCGAAAGACGATTTTGTAGGATGGTGGAATGAGATCGGGGCAGAGGACGTTAAGATAACGTGGCATAATGAGAATAGCTGGTGCGGGTTTGGAAAGGTCAATTAAAACTTTTTGCCCGCGAATTACGCGAATAAACCCGAATAAGAATTATTGTTTTGGCTTTGATTTGCGAATATTCGCGTAATTCGCGGGCACAATTCTTATGAAATTCGACAGAGGAATTGATAAAAAATATCGCCAGTCGGTTGAGGACGCGTTTGCGACGATCGTGGAAAAGGGTGACGATCTTCATCGACGCTACATGAACGAGATACTCCAATCCAAGATGCTCATTCGTGTCAAACCAGTAAAAAAAATCAATGCGTCGGGAATCACGGGCGTTATCAACTCTGTCAAAACCAACTACAGGCTTGCGACCGAGCGGATCAGCCTGCGCGAGGCCCTTGGTGAGATCTACATCGCTATTGCCGAGGAAACCATCGACACCGGCGGCCAACGCGGCTGCGAAGGGACATTTGTCCACGAGGGGCGTCATGCTTACGATTTCGCGCAAACGCTCGAAAGCCTATCGAATCGAGATATTAATCCGATCGGTGTCTTTAACCCGAACCTGTATGAGCTTGAATGGGAAGCTCACCAGTCAGCGGGTAAATATATACTCTGTATCGACAAGACGGACTATTTGGACGAAGGTTTGCAGCTAATGATCCTTGGCCGTGATGAAGCGGGCGCATGCTTCGTCAGCGATGAAGGCATTCGCCAACGGCTCCGCGACAGCTACGGCCTTGCACTCGACGGCAATACTGGCAGCCTCGCTAGCGAGATGATGGGGATAAGAGTCTAAGAACTTTTGCCACGAATAACACGAATGACACGAATCGGCAGAAATTCTTAAAATTCGTGCTATTCGTGTCATTCGTGGCAAAATGTAAATATGAACGCGACTTTGCCGCAGGAAATGCAGCAGCACACATACGCCATCATGGACGAGGTCGAGGGCTCGCACTGGTGGTTCGTCGGGCGGCGCGCGATCCTGGAATCGTTTCTCGGGCCGATTATCGAAAAAATCCGCAATCCGCAATCCGCAGTCCGCATTCTTGATGTCGGCTGCGGCACGGGTGCGAATATCGAGATGCTCTCGCAATACGGCGAGGCCGAGGGTGTCGATGTCTCGGATGATGCATTGGAATTTTGCCGCCGCAAGGGCTTGAAAGTTCAAAAAGGCCTTGCCGAGACGCT
>JAYVDQ010000189.1:0-3141 GCA_043749325.1 Chloracidobacterium sp.
TCGGCGACGATAAATTCCGGTTCAACGGCGAGAGCTCGCGCAATGCCGATTCGCTGCCGTTGGCCGCCGGAAAATTCGTGCGGATAACGCTTGATAAAACGGCGACTAAGGCCAACCGTCTCCATCAGATCCTGAACACGCGACTCGACAGAACCATTAGCGAGACCAAACGTGCGGATAGGCTCGCCGATTATTTGTCCGACCGTCATTCGCGGATTCAGGCTTGCGTATGGGTCCTGAAAGATCATTTGCAGATGCTTTCGCTGCTCGCGCATTGCGGATTTTGGCAAATGCGCGAGATCCTGGCCTTTATAGAAAACCTTGCCGCCGGTTGGCTCTGTCAGCCGGAGAATCGCGCGCCCCAGCGTCGATTTTCCGCAGCCCGATTCGCCCACAAGTCCCAGCGTCTCCCCTTTTTTTATATCGAGCGATACGCCGTCCACAGCTTTTACGGCCTTGGCCGAGCTAAAAAGGCCGCCGCCTGAGCTATAGTAGACCTTTAGCCCCTGGATCGAGATCAAGTTGTTTTCGCCAGTATCCATTTATTTCAATTGCCGTTTCTACTGAACCGGCGGCTCGATCGTCACCTTTGACTCGGTATCGTAATTGACAGTCATTTCTTTGAGAATGCCATTGTCGTATGTGGCAAAGATCTTGATCGGAAGCCCGGTCTGAGGTCCGACCCACATCTTACAATTAAACCCAAAGTCTCCCTTCGGCGTCACATTTTTATAGCTGTAAACGAGGGCGGGCTTACCATCGACCGTATCATTTCCTTCGAATTTTGCGTCGGAAAGCGTTTTTAAGCCCTCTTCTGTATACGAATCGCGAAGCGTCGGGATCGAGCTGTTCGAGCCGCCTGGAGATTTATTCCACTTTCCGCCGGTCTTCATATAAGTCTGGTTTCCGATCATGATGATCTCCATCCCGGCACCTGTTCCGGCCAGATAAGAGATGTGGTAACGGTCGGGGGCAACATAATCAACCTGTGACTTTATCTCTGTCTGGCCCATTCCGTCCATCTTGGCGGAAAAGGACTGAAGTGCGATGAATTTCTTGGAAGCCTGAATAATGTCTTCCTTGGGGTTGGCCCCAGATGTCGACGAACCCCCACCGGAACTGCTGCCATCGGGATTACCCTTCGAGCCGCCCGCCAATTCCTTGATCTTCGAGCAGCCGAGGACAGCAATACATAGAATTACGAGGGGCAGTATGAGTTTCTTCATAAATTTACCCCGCAGCTTTTGTAGCCGCCTCCGCCTTTGATTCCTGATACACCTGATCCGCAAAATGGCATAGCGAGTGGTGATTTTCGTTTATCTGCACAAACGGCGGAAACTCGCTGCGGCATATATCCTCGGCACGGTCGCACCGCGGGGCAAATGGGCAGCCCGGTGGCAGATGGGCGACATCCGGCGGCAGCCCCGGTATCTGGTATAGATCCTTGCCCTGCTCGTGGGCCGGATCGGGCACGCTTTTGAGCAGGCCTTTTGTATATGGATTCGCGGGTGTCGCAAACAACTCTCGCGTCGGGGCCTGTTCGAAAACCTTACCCGCGTACATCACTATTATATTTTCCGTCATGCCCGCGACGACGCCCAGATCGTGGGTGATGAGGATGACGCTCGTGCCCATGCGGGCCTTAAGGTCCTTGATCAGCTCAAGTATCTGGGCCTGGATCGTCACGTCGAGGGCGGTCGTCGGCTCGTCGGCGATTAGCAGTTCCGGGTCGCAGCTCAGGGCCATTGCGATCATCACGCGTTGACGCATGCCGCCGGAAAATTCGTGCGGATAGCCGTCGATCCGCTCCTCGGCGTCAGAGATCCCGACCAATTTCAGCATTTTGATGGCATGCTCGCGGGCCTGCTGTTTTGTGTGGCCAAGATGCAACCGGGTGACTTCGGTCAACTGTGTTGCGATCTTCATGAACGGATTGAGCGAGGTCATCGGGTCCTGAAAGATCATGGCGATGCGTTTACCGCGGATCTTTCGCACATCATCGATCGAAAGCTTGCGGACGTCGATCCCATCGAAAACGATCTCGCCGCCGACTATCTCGCCCGGCGGCTCCTGGATGAGCCGCATCACGGACAAATTGGCGACGGATTTGCCGCTGCCCGATTCGCCGACGATGCCCAGCGTCTCGCCCTTTTTCAGCTCGAACGTTATGCCGTCGACGGCCTTGACGACGCCGTCCTCGGTATGAAAATAGGTCTTGAGGCCGTTGACCGAGAGAATTGTGCCGTTATTGCTCATCAATTAGAATTTTCGTGTTTGTGGATCGAGTGCGTCCCGCAGTCCGTCGCCCAAAAAATTTAGTGAAAACAGTGTAAGTGCCATGGTCAGGCCCGGAAACAAAAGCTGCCACGGGAAGATCGCGATGTTCTTTATTCCGTCTGAAGCAAGGCTCCCCCAGGAGGCAAACGGTGCCTGAACTCCGAGGCCGAGATAGGACAGAAAAGCCTCGGTCAGCATCACGCTGGGAACCGTCAGCGTAGCATATACGATCACGGGACCAAGCGTATTCGGGACAAGATGCCGGAAGATAATACCAAATGTCGAGACGCCCGTCGCTTTCGCCGCTAGAATGAACTCCTGATTTTTAAGAGAAAGCACCTGTCCGCGAACGACTCGCGCCATAGTTAGCCACGAAACCAGGCCGAGGGCAAAGAATAGCAGGAATATCTGGCTAAGCCCCTGATTACCCGCACCGCCAAATTTCTCCGACAGGAATTGAACCACGCGAGGCGTATTTTGGCCACCAAAGACCGACAGCAGCACGATGACGATCAGGATGTATGGTATTGAATAGATCATATCGACGATCCGCATCATCAGATTGTCGATACGGCCGCCAAGATATCCGGCGATCGCACCATAACTTACCCCAACGATCAGTGAAACGAAGGTTGAAATAATGCCGACCATCAGCGAGATGCGCCCACCCTGCAGCACGCGGGCGAGCATATCGCGGCCGGCTTCGTCAGTTCCCATCGGATGCTGCATCGATGGGGGAAATGATTTGATCAGGTTGCCGTTTTCCGGAATACCGTCGGCGGTAAATCCGGTAATCCAGTAAAAGACCGACGGCCCGACGATCACCAAAACGGCCATGACGGCGAGAACGACTAGCCCAAACAC
>JAYVDQ010000190.1:0-5685 GCA_043749325.1 Chloracidobacterium sp.
GACCACCGCGATGCCCGCCGAGTCATACCCGCGATACTCGAGCTTCCTGAGGCCGTCGATGATCAGCGGCACAACTTGTTTATTTCCAACGTATCCGACTATTCCACACATAAATTAAACTGAATGGTAAACAGGCCAAACTACAACAAGGACTGCTTCCTCGTTTAGAGATTGAAATGTCGATTCGCGAAGTTTATCCGAATATATCGAAACCGAATCAAGATTTTCGTTAAGGTCGAATGGGGTATCAGTATAGATCAGGGTGACGCAGTCGTTGATGACCTGGCCATAACCCGAAAGATACTTTCCGTCGAGCCCACTGACAATAGTACACCCGCCAAACACAAGGGTGAACTCATTCGCCAGTGTTATCAAAAGATCTTGGTAGGTCTGGCTGGGTTGGTCGGGAATGTAAACTTCAAACCTTGCTTTTACGGATAGAGGCAATGAACTTGTCCTTCCTTTTATCGAAATCGTTCATTCTTTTGAGCGATTCCTCAGCAGACAATTTCATTCGCTCAGGACGCTCGACCCTGATCTCGCGAATGGCCTTACCGTTCTTTTTCCCGTTTTGTGCCGTTTTCCCGCTCATAAGATAATTCTAGCATAACTGCTTATTTCCAATGTAGCCGACAACTCCGCACATAATAAATTGACTCTATGATGAACGAGCCTTTTTCAGACAGACCCACGCGAGTACAAGGCCGACCACACCGATAATTGGCTGGATCGGAAATACTTGACCTCCTCGAAAAAACACTTCAAAGAATCGTAAAAGACTCAAAAGTCCAAACCACCACAAATGACTGTTAATAAATAGAATAAGATCTTCATGCCGATTCTCCTTTGGGCTTAGGTCTTGCTGGAATCCCCATTACCAATGTATTCGCCTCTACATCCTTCGTCACCACACTTCCCGCTCCGGTTACCGCGCCGTCCCCAACCGTAACCGGGGCCACAAGCATCGTGTCCGAGCCAAGTTTCACGCGGTCACCGATGTGGGTTTCGTGTTTGTTTTTGCCGTCGTAGTTGCAAGTGATCGTACCGGCGCCGATGTTTGTCTTTTCGCCGATGGTGGCGTCGCCGAGATAGGTCAGGTGGCTGGCCTTTGAGCCGCGGCCGAGCCGGGTTTTCTTTAGCTCGACAAAGTTCCCGACCTGCGATTTGTCCACCATGACTGCATGGCCGCGAAGGTGGGCCATCGGACCGAGCGTGCATTCGTCGCCGACCTCGGAATCGCGTATTACGCAATTGTCGCGGATCTCGACGCCGTTCCCGATCTTCGAATCTTTAATTCTCGTTCCCGAACGAATCGTGCAGCCTTCGCCGATGACGCTGTCGCCCTCGACGGTCACATTTGGGTAGATGACGGTGTCGCGGCCGATCACGGCCCGCGAACTGATATATGCGGCTTTCGGATCGATAAATGTCACACCGCTTTCGAGCATCAGTTTCGCAACCGTGCGGCGGCGAATCTGCTCTTCCATTTCGGCAAGCTGGCGGCGGTCGTTGACGCCCTCGACCTCGCGCGGGTCGCTGCATTGAAAGATCGCGATGTCCTCACCTGCGTCAAGCAAGATTTTCGGCACATCGGTCAGGTAATATTCGCCCTGAGCGTTGTCGTTATCGATCTTAGACAAGGCCGCGAAAAGCTTTCGCGTGTTAAAGCAGTAGATACCCGAATTGATCTCGTCGATCTCCCTTTGCTCATTGGTGGCGTCTTTTTGTTCGACGATCTGCTCGAACATGCCGTTCTCGTCGCGAACCACGCGCCCGTAACCCGATGGATCCTTGAGCCTCACGCTCAAGATCGTACACGCCGCGCCGCGACCGCGAAAGTCACGATGGATAGACGCGAGTTCGCCCAGGGTTTCGGGCCGGATCATCGGCACATCGCCTGAAAGCACCAGCAGGGTCGAATCCTGATTTTCCAATAACTCCCGAGCGGCGTTAACGGCATCGCCGGTGCCAAGCTGCTGCTTTTGCAGGACAAAAGCCGCTTTTTCAGCGTCCAGTTCGTCCAAAACAGCGTGTTTCACGTCATCTGCCTGATGACCGACGACGACGTAGATCTTTCGCGGGCCAAGCGACGTTGCGGTTTCGCAGACGTGATTAATGAGCGGCCGCCCATCCAGTTTGTGCAGCACTTTCGCAAGGTCGGACTTCATCCGCGTGCCGAGGCCGGCGGCGAGTATTAGTATGTCGAGATCAGTATTCACGATTAAATCTATCAGGAATTTTAACAGGATGAACAGGATAGGCAGGATAAATTCAATTTATAGGCGAAGCAAATATCCTGTAAATCCTGTCCATCCTGTTTGAAGAAACCTTCGGATCACGCAGTCGCCTTTTCCACGGGCTGCAATGCACACAATAGGACTACCTGCGCCAGCTTTCCGGGATGATGGCGGACCATCTCGCCTTCGTCCAACAGATTACCATAAAGGATCTCGGCCCCCTCAATCGTTTCCGGTGATACCGAGCCATGTACCCCGATCTGTTCGGCCCCCTCGTCGGCGTATTTTTCGGCTTGCAAATCGCTGATCGGGTGATTATTGACGATCACATAATCAAAATCGATCTGCGGAGCGTATTCACGCACTATCTCCAGGTGATGCCGGGCCGAAAAACCGTCAGTCTCGCCCGGCTGCGTCATCAGATTGCAAACAAATATCTTCACCGCCCGCGAAGCCGCAATCGCATCCGCAACCCCCCTGACCAGGATCGGCGGCAGCAAACTTGTAAAAAGCGAGCCGGGTCCGATCGTGATAACGTTTGCGGCGTCGATGGCCACCAGAGTCTCGGTCATCGGCTGGCAGTCGGCGGGTTCGAGATGGAGGCGTTTGATCAAGTGCCCGACGCGGCCAATGTTGGTCTCACCGCGAACGGTCGTGCCGTCGGTCAGCTCCGCCACCAATCGCACATCCGCGACCGTCGCGGGATAGATATGTCCTTTGCTCGCCAGGACCTCCGACGAGAGCTTGACCGCCTCGGCAAAATCACCGGTTATTTCCGTAAGAGCCGCGAGGAACAGATTGCCGAAAATATGGCCGCCCAGAGCGCCATCGCCGCGAAATCGGTGCCGGAAGAGCCGCGACAACAATTGCGAATCTTCCGACAAAGCGACCATGCAGTTCCGGATATCGCCCGGCGGCAGCATTTGCAGCTCGTCACGGAGCCGGCCGGAACTCCCGCCGTCGTCCGTCACGGCGACGATCGCCGAAAGGCTTTCGATCCAAATCGGCTCGGTGTCCCCGGCATCAACAAAACGCTTCAGCCCCGAGAGCAGCATCGACAGGCCGTTTCCGCCGCCGATCGCGACAAAATTCAACCCGGTTGATGTATCGGAAAAAAGATGGTGCTTCATCTATCTCGACTCCCCTCCTTACGAAGGAGGGGTGGCAGCCGTTTCGTCTGACGGGGTGGTTCTCTCTGCCCACGCCGCTTGTCGTGTATGTGATTGGAAATCTTCAACCAACTGCTACCGCAGGTGGTTTTGACTGTACTTGTAGGGTTGGTTGGTACCGCAAACCCGCGTATACCGCCGGCGAGCGCTCGCCGGCTAGAAACGATTCTAGCATTTTCGAATCACCGCGAACAATAAAATTGTCGCCGCTATTAATCTTCGGTTCATTTTTCGTGTCGTATTCTTGATTGATTTATTGAAATTCGTCAATGGTGCGTCCGGTACACAAAACGTCCTATTCCGTATCCGATCGAGCTGCCAACCACGACGTCTGAAAGAAAATGGTTTCGGCCCGAATAACGGGACATGCTTATGGCGGCCGCAAGGACGAATGCACCGTATTTGATAAGCGGCCGATCCTTATACTCGCTGGCGACAACGGTCGCGACCGCCCACGCACTGGCCGCATGACCGGACGGAAAGGAATGGCCATGCTTGAAAAAAAGTCCGCGGCCCGTCCCATCATTCGGGCGCATACGCTGCGTCGATAATTTCAAGATCTCCGTAACTATCGAAGTGTCAATGAGTGCCTCGGCCGCAAGCTTGCCTGTTTCGCTCGCTCTCCGATCATGAACCGCATGCCCCATCAAATAAAATCCGGCCACCACACCTCCGTCGGCATAAATGCCACCGCCATAGCTTACATCCCGGCTGGCATGTGGAAGGCTGCCATTACGGTCTACCCACGCCGAAGTCTTGCGGTCGCTGACGATCAGTGCCGTAGTTACCGCAGCTACCGGTACGAGCCATTTGAGATCGTTTTTCCTAATGTGGAAAGGCGAACTCCAGATAGCTTTTTGATCAAGCGCGACATTTCGCGCGAATCCGATCTTGGGCGTCGGAGCAGGCGTCGGCGTCATTTTAACAATGGCGGCGGAGGCGGTCGCGGCAACCACAGTTTCAGCTGATTGAGAGAATAAAACTATAACGGAGCAAAATAAAATGACGGGAATGGTCAAAGCAAAACGGGGGGAAACTCTCATACAAACCTCCAGGTATTCTTGTGTTTTGTATATTCATAATATTAGCATTTTTGCGGCCGGATGAGCAGCTTGAAATAATCCAGAGAAAAAATGCCTAGGTGAAAAATTAACAGAAGATTAACGCGAGAGATTTTGTGAGACCAGAGCAATCCACAACATATATTGGAACGCTGTCGAAACTAAAAAACACTTGTCGCAAGCCGCTTTATTGTGATAGATTTAAATTTGCGGTCAGCCTTTGTTGGCCATCCGGCCGCGTTGCCTAAACAATTCACCGACGATACAATAACCCGCATAGACCAGAGCCTGACGAGAGCACCAATGGCAGATACGCCTTTTATTTTGCAAGAACATCAGTTTCAGAGGCTTAAGACCGTCTTGGCGCGCCTTTGCGTCGAGTGCGCGGCCCGGGTTGTGTTTCTCATCGACCGCGACGGCCAGCCGATAGCCTTTCACGGTGATATCGGCGATATGGACACGACAAGCTTTTCCAGCTTAGCAGCGGGCAACGTCGCCGCTACGAGCAGCATGGCAAAGCTCATCGGCGAAGACGCTTTCCCCGCGGTCGTCCACGAGGGCGAGCACGAGAGCATCTACATCAGCATCATCGGACGCAGCTTGCTCGTGGTCGTATTTGACCAACGCTCGACACTCTCGCTGGTAAAGATCCGCTCGAAACGCGGCAGCTTTGAGGTCGCGGGCATTTTGGACGAGGCGACAATCGACTCGGCTAATTTCCGCGTCAATCAAAATTCGTTCTTCTCCGAGATCACGGACGAGGATATTGATAGCTTATTTAGTTGAGAGTGGAAAGTTGATAGTTGAGAGTAAGCACTTCTAACTATCCACTGTCCATTATTCACTATCCACTGAATTATGACTTTTATAAATTACGCATCGCGCGAGATAAATTGCAAGATCGTTTACTACGGCCCTGGTTTGTGCGGAAAGACCACGAATCTGCAATATATTTACGATTCGACGGCGCCGCAGGCAAAGGGCAAGCTCATATCCTTGGCGACCGAGACCGACCGCACGCTATTCTTTGATTTTATGCCGCTCGAACTCGGCACGGTGCGCGGATTTAAGACGCGTTTTCATCTCTACACGGTGCCCGGCCAAGTCTTTTACGATGCGAGCCGCAAGCTCATCTTGAAGGGCGTGGATGGCATCATCTTCGTGGCGGATTCGCAGATCGAACGGCTCGAAGCCAACCAGGAGAGCGTCGAGAATTTG
>JAYVDQ010000191.1:0-2743 GCA_043749325.1 Chloracidobacterium sp.
CGACCCCGGCAAAGTAAAAGTCGCCGACAACCGAGGACTCGTCAAACGGAACTTGTTTGCCTGCAGATTGTTGAATGACATCGGCGCGCACGTGCTGAAACATTTTGCCCATTTCGACATTTTTAATGAGCATTTGTTTGAGCAGGGAACTTGTGTATAAACCGTTCCTACCTTTTCCATCTGCTGCCACGTCTCCGGGTTTTGTGGCGTAGGCGATGAGTGTCCCGGTCGGAGCGTCGATTCTCGCCAAACCGCCTTTGTCGCCTATATCGCGGTAGTTACGCCATTTGCGGGCGAAAGGATTGTTGCGGCAAGCGTCCAGGATGACCATGTTGAACCCGTTGTTTGCAGCCGCCATTTTATTAAGGACGAAATTTATGCTGACCGACGAGTATTCAATCTCATCCTCCGCCTGAATGTCGGCATCAATGGGAACCAGATAATTAATGCCGCCTGCCGAAATGCCATGACCAGCGTAAAAAAATAACCCAATTGCTTTCGTGTCCGCCAGCCTGGTGCCGAATTGTCGTATCAAGCCTTCGATTTGCTGTTTGGTCTGATTAGTACCGGAAATGACTTCAAATCCCAAATCCTTCAAGGTCGCCGCCATATCACTTGCGTCATTAACGGGATTTGGAAGGACAGTGGCATGCTGATAGGCTCCGTTCCCAATAACGAGAGCAATCCGCTTATCAGAATTCTTTGTCTTTTCAATAGTAAGTTGGCGTGTTTCCTGCGAGAAGTGCTCGGAAGCCAAAACCGACAAGAGTATAAAAGCACCCAGTGAGAAATAAAGTGCATTAGCCAGCCGGGAATATCTGTTTGGTTCACTTGTCATTTCACTGAAATTTGAAGATTGATCATCATCGGTTCCTTTGCCCGAATTTTTACGCGATAGACCGTCTGCGGATATGGGTCGCTCTGGGTTAGTTGGCGTTTGCCGTCGGCGGCGGCATCTTTTTCGGTTTTGGTGTAATCTTTGCCGGCGGTGCCGTCTTGTTCGTATTCGATAGAATCCTTTAGATATTTTTCTTCGAGAGTCTCGATAAGTTTGGCGGATATGGGCGACGGCCGATCGGGGAGGCCCATTTCAATCATAGGTTCGGGCGAGAGTATGACGGTCAGCAAGTCGCCGCGCCATTTGGCGGCGTCAGATTTTAGTGTAAAGGCATCGTTTTGCCCCGGAACGTCAATGACCCAGCCCGGCTGAACCCGGTTGTCGCCTCCGCGTGAGAGGCGCGTGGGGAATATCTGATATGGTTCCCCAAGTTTGCCGTCTACGAAGACCTCGCGGTCGATGACGTATAGATAACCCGTTCGAGGCGTCTCGAATGAAAGCCGGACCTTGTCGCCCATCTCAAATTTAGTGGTTGCCTCAACCCGTTGGGGCGTATATTCGGTGACCATGCCGCCTTCGAGAACGAGCATTCGGGCGGTTTGACCATCAGCGGCGGGTTTGCCATCCTTGCCGAGCCGCCAGATCGTGACGCCGATCTGTTCCCAAACCTCGGTAGTTTTATCGGCCGGAAGTTTAGAGGCCTCAGTGCTCTTCGTGTCGCCACCGCTAGGTTTTGTTGACAAGCGCTTTGTCCTTGGCACTGTGCGCTTTAGCTTGTATATAGGTTTTTTGAAAACAAATACCGAAGTGCCGTTTTTTACAGCGTCATCATAGCCAAGTGAGCGGGAAAATTCATCGGAGGTTATCTCCGGCGGCGGAGTTGGCGTCGTGGTTGGTTTTTGGGCATTCGAGACACAATAAAACCCGCACATCAAAATGATCATGAACGCGAAACGAACGCCGATGAGGGAAACAGCCTTCATAGATTGCCGCCTTTTCAGATGTTGATTTTTACAGTGGAATAATAAGGCTTGCAGAGACGCCTGTCAATGAAATTAGTTGTGAATAGGGATTTACTTTTCGTCCCGGTTAATGTCGAGCGAGATAGCAAGCCGGTAGATCGCAGCGGAGTCTACGTCGAGGTCTTTGCTGCCAGAACCCTTTTGCAATGTAGCTTTAATGCGGAATTTGGCTGGGCCTTCCGGCTGGCGAAAGCTGAATTCGCCTTCTCCATTCGAATAGACTTCACCGATCTTTTTCACCGAGCCGTCGGCGTTTACACGTTGGATTTCGACCTTTGCTCCCATCGCGCTATGGCCGCTCTTATAAAAGACGCTGCCGATGACGATCACTTGTGTCCCTTTATCGCCCGCAAGTTTCAAGCGCTCGCCCAGATCACGGATCTTACCCTTTTTGACCTCGACCTCATATAGCACGCCTGAGGAATACGAACGGGCCTCTACGGCGATGTTGTAAAAACCCGCTTCGAGGCCGTCGAGTAAGAATTCGCCTTTCGCTCCCGATTTTGTGTTTTTTATGTCCTGGCCATTTTGGCGGGCGGACACCGTTGCACCGGAAACGGCGTCGCCGCGTAAATTGCGAACCTTGCCCTTAACGCCGGTGGCCTGAGCGTGGACCGTAAGCAGTGAGCCGAAAGCAGTGAGCAGAAAAAGAACGGCGATCGAAAAATATTTGAAATTAATTTTGCGCATGCAATGTTGACGTAGATGTTTCCTTTCGCATTTCTGCGGCTACATCATTGATGATGTCATCCAGCGTTCGGGTTGGCTGGTAACCGATCATCCGTGCCGCTTTGTCGAGGCTCGGCACGCGACGCTGCATGTCCTCAAAACCCTCGCCGTACGCTTCGTCGTAGCGTATATACTTGATCTCGCTGCGGCTTGA
>JAYVDQ010000192.1:0-7403 GCA_043749325.1 Chloracidobacterium sp.
AATGAGTTGGTAAAGCCCCCCATGTTGTTGCTGCCAGCCATATCCCCGAAAAACGAGTTGTAATTGCCCGTGTTGGACTGTCCGGCTGAACGCCCGAAAAATGAGTTGCCATCGCCATTCATGTTATTTCGTCCGGCGGCAACCCCGAAAAACGAGTTGCCAAAGCCGTCCGTGTTATTTTGTCCGGCTACAACCCCGAAAAACGAGTTGGAATTACCTGTGATGTTGGCCGTGCCCGCGTTGACTCCGGCAAAGATATTACTAATTCCCTCAATGCTCAAAACTCGGCTGCCGCCGATGTTGTATTGCGTCGCGGCATTGACGATATCTCCGCTGAGCGTGCCGCCCGCCGTGCCGTTGCCGCTGATATTGAAATTCGCCCCCGCCTGCTGCGTCGTTTGGTTTAGGATGGCGTTACCGCCGCCGGTCGAGGCAATCGTCAGCGTGTTGCCGGCCGGTGTGATGGTGATGTTTGAGCCGGCCGCGAGCGTGACATCATCTTTCAGCATGTTGAGGCTTTTGACGACTTGACCGCTTGCTATCTTTGGAGCGGTTACGGCGGAGTCGGCAATGTTGGCGGTTGGAATCTGGCCTAGCCTCGCGTTGTTGAGCGTACCGGTGGTTATGCTCGCGGCGTTAAGACTCGTCAGACCTGAGCCGTTGCCAGTAGTCTGCAAATACCCGCTCGCCGCCACGCCGCCCAAGCTCAGAGCATTCGTCGCCGTTGCCGCGTTTGTTGAATTTGTCGAGTTAGCGACAGTTCCCGTAACCTTTGACCCGTCGACCGAGCCGATTTGAGCATTCAATACACAACCGACGCACGCTGCCGACAGTGCATTGGCCGTCTGGGCATTTATCGCATTGGCTGCGCTCGCGACGGTTCCTGTCACTTTGCCGCCGCTGACGCTGATGATCTTGGCGTCGGTCACGCCGCCATCGGCAAGCTGCGTCGTGCTAACCCCGCCGGCCGCGATGCCTATCGTCACATTGCCGGTCGCACCACCGCCGCTCAATCCAGTGCCCGGCGTCACACCTGTGATCGTTCCGCCGCCGCCGCCAGTACCAACAATATCCGTGTCCGGCACCCATTGATTGGTCGTGTTGTTGAATTTCAGCACTTGTCCGCCGAGCGGTGCGGTGTTCGACACATCGCGTCCCTGCAATCGCGTCACCACGGTTGACACTTGCGTGCCGGTAACGTCACCGCTCAGAGCGCCGCTAAAATTGACGGCATTTGTTGCATTTGTGGCGGTGCCTGCGGTAGTCGCATTTGTCGCCGTGTCGGCGCTCAGGCTCTTGAGGGAATACGGCGTGCTTGTCACCGGTTGGCGCGGCGTCAAAGGCGTAAACGCCCCGCCGCCCGATGGCCTGACATGGATTTCCAGAAAACGATTCGCGCCCGGAAAGCCGGCGCCAAAATCAAGTTTGACGGAAAATATGCCGTTACCAACGGGAACGCCGTTTTGCGGAATGGTCGCCCCGATCTGCGATCCGCCCGACAAAGCGTCAAACAACAAAAACTCGAAATCGTAATTTCCCGCCGCCGCAACCCCGCCATTCTGCAGGCTGCCCTGATATGTGAATTCCGTGGTCTGTGCTGAAACATTTTGCGCCGCAAACATGGCAAGCGTGAGAACCAAAGCCGCCGAAATGCGATAAAAGATTGAATTCTTCATTTTTTTACTCCCAAATAATTTCCAAGTTTTCTGTTTCGATTGCGGGCTTTCGTCGCCAATCATTCGGCCTGGCATCTTCCCGGCTGCGCCGCTAATTCGTATTCTGTTGACTCCTCAGTCAGACTGAAACTCGAATTAGTAGATGGCATCAACCTTAATCGCCGTCATGATCGCCTGAAGCGTTGAAAGGTTAGCACCAGCACCGCACTGGACGGCAATTGTTGATGGAACGTCGAACGACTGAGCTGCCAGCAAACTAACCCCTTCACTGCTGTACGCATCAATTCGAGCAGAGGCGTGACCATTGCCGTCGCGTATACCGCAGAATACGCGGTGCGCAGTGTCCGTATCGTTGTTTACCTCGAACTGAGCATGGATAATGTAGCTTCCTGCCGGAACATCCTTCGACAGTATGACTTGGGTGGTGTACACATTGATGCTCCCGTTTCCAAATACCACATATGCTTCACTTGTCCCGGCTGTCCCGGCTGGCCCGGTCAATCCTGTCGCGCCTGTCGTTCCCTGCGGACCGTTGGGACCCTGGGGACCGGCGGGGCCAACAAGACCCTGGGGACCTTGCGGGCCGGTCTGATTAAAGTTAAGCGAAGTTTCGCCCGATTTGCACTGCGTTGCTGAATCAATGACGCGCAACGCGTCGCCGGGTTTGGCGTAACAGCCGTGAATAACGCCGTCCGGGCCGGGAATGCTCGCAAAGGCGATAATGCCCGTAAATAACACAGCCATGGTCGAAAGGATAAGCATGCGGCGCCCGCGGCGCTGCAAGCTCAGTCCTAATTGTCCGATTGTATGTAAAAAATTCTTTTTCATTTTGTTTCTCCTCGTTCTTTTTTGATTTATTAATGGCCTTTTTAGCCTTTACCTGCGAATTGAATATCGCAAGGTTTGGCTTCATCGTGAATTTAGTCCGGCAATATGACGTTGCTCGTCATCGTCGGCAGACATTTAGATTTGTTAATTTCCGACACAAATGTAGTTGAATGAAAAAGAATTCACATAAGTATCAATACTGAAATAGGCCACACTACTTGATACTTGAATGACACGGACCGGTGGAGTGCTGCCGATCGCCGTTGCCGTACAAACATAGGTGCCATTATTGGTAAATTCAGCAGAGCCGCTAAAATGCACATAAATGAAGTTAGCATCCTGCACACTTTCCTTGCCTGTAACAATGTGAGTATTCGTCCGATGAATTCCAGATGAATCGTATGTTGCAGTTGTACCGGCAGGGCCTTGTGGTCCTGTCCCGCCCGTCTCTCCGGCAGGGCCCTGCGGTCCAGCCGGCCCTTGTGGTCCGGTTGTACCTGTCGTTCCTGTATCGCCTTTTGGTCCGGCAGGTCCCGTTGGACCTTGTGGTCCGGTCAGATTCCAGTTAAGAGTGGTTTCACTGGCTTTGCACTGCACGGTTGAATCAATGACGCGCAACGCACCGCTGCTTTTGGTGTAACAGCCGTTAATAACGCCGTCCGGGCCGGGAATGCTCGCAAAGGCGATAATGCCTGTAAACAAAACAGCCATGGTCGAAAGGATAAGCATGGGGCGCCCGCGGCGCTGCAAGCTCAGTCCTAATTGTCCGATTGTATGTAAAAAAAAAATTTTCATTTTGTTTCTCCTTTTAGTCTAAATTATGTTTTTTGCCGAAAGTTGAAGGTCGTTCTCGTGAGCTATAACTAACCCCTCCAGTCTTTCGCCGGTTTTAATCTCGAGTCCTGAGGCGCTCCGCTCTGGCTCGGGGCGGGGCGTGGTGGCCCCACCGTCATTCGTGTGCCCGCTTTCGTGAGCTGCGGTAAAGGACCTTTCGGTCAAAATCGTGGTCTGCGTTCGTCTGCGTATTTTCAAAATTTACTCCTAGGGTAAGTTTGTTGCGTTCAAGAAATCATTGAGAAGATTTGTTATCTCACTTATAATGGTGTTACCGGAGCGAAGTCTTTAGGAAACTTTTATTTATTTCTCATCGACTTATCAGCGATGTGTCAACGCCGGTTATGAACGAGCGAACACAACACTTTTACGAGTTTGGCGGGTATCGCATCGAGCGTGAGGAGCGTCTGCTAGAGCGCGGCGGCGAGGTAATTGCGTTGCCGCCAAAGGCCGTCGAACTGCTTTTTGTGTTACTCGAATCGGGCGGGCGCGTTTTGACAAAGGACGAATTGATGTCGTTGGTGTGGGTGGACAGCTTTGTCGAAGAATCGAATCTGTCGCAGAACATTTTTCTGCTGCGTAAGGTTTTGGGCGGCGGGAAAAACGGCGGCGGCAAATTTATCGAAACGATTCCGCGGCGCGGCTATCGCTTTGTGGCGGAGGTCAGGCAAGCAGACCGGGAAGCGTTCATCGCGCAGGAACGAACTCTGACACAGATCGTCTTCGAAGAAGAAATCGAAATCGAAGACGACCCGCAAAAAATCATCGAGGCCAAAACATCACCGCCGACCTTACCATCTACGTACAAACAACACGAAGACGAAAATACGAGCCAAATCAAACGGCGAAAAAGCACGATAGCCGGTGGCCTGGTGGTTTTGCTTATTGCCGCGATGGGATTTGGTTATTGGTTTTACACAGTTCGTTCGGCAGCTACCAAACAGATAAGCTCAATTGCTGTTATGCCATTTACGAACGAAAGCGGTAGCGAGGATGCCCAATATCTTTCCGACGGCGTTACGGAGACGCTTATTAGCAGCCTTTCGCAGATATCCAATCTTGGCGTGAAACCCAGCTCGGTCATGAACCGTTACAAAGGAAAAGATGTATCCGCCGCAACTGTCGGACAGGAGTTGAACGTGGGTGCCGTGCTTTATGGACGAATGGTCCAACATGGTCCTGATCTCACCGTATTTCTCTCGCTGGTAGATACAAAAACCGAATATCAGATATGGGGAAAACAATACGTAAAAAAGCTGAATGGTTTGGCGCAGCTGCAAGATGAGATAGGCCGCGACATTGCTCAAAGTCTAAGCACACGACTGACGCCGCCAGACGAAAGCAGGCTTGCAAGAAATTATTCAAAAAACGGAGAGGCCTATCGTCTGTACTTACTTGGCCGTTTTTATTGGAATAAATTCACGGCGGAAGGTTTAACAAAATCAATCGAATGTTTTGAACAGGCTATTGCTCTGGACGGTAATTATGCTTTGGCATATACGGGCTTGGCCAACTCATATACCGTGTTGGGCGTTAATGGCCATATGCCGGTAAAAGATGCACGGCCCAAGGCAAAGGCGGCGGCGGAAATGGCGGTTGCTCTGGACGGCAACTTGTCGGAGGTGCGGACGGCGCTCGATGCATATCTTTATTTTTTCGAGTGGAACCTCGTCGGATCGGAAAATGAGCTGAAGAGAGCTATTGAGCTCGATCCGACCAATGCGGGTCCCCACGAATTGCTCGCGTACGTAATGCGGGTGCAGAGGCGGATGGAGGAAGCTCTCGTCAGCGCAAAAAAAGCAACCGATCTTAATCCGACAAGCTTGGTCGTCGTATTGGACCTTGCCACATTTTACCGCTATTCCGGTGACCTATCTGAGGCACTCAAGGGTACAAGTCGAATCATCGAAATGGACCCGAATTTTGCGGATGTTCATTCTGAGAACGGATTTGTTTTGTCGCAGTACGGGCTGCACGATAGGGCTATTGAGGAGATGAAGCTAGCGCTAGCGCTATCAGATAATAGTACACATACTAGATCGGGATTAGGACAAGTGTATGCTCGGGCGGGCAGACGATCAGAAGCGTACGAAGTGATAGGCGAGATGATTTCTGCGTCCGAAAAACGCTACGTTTCCCCGCTGGACGTGGCCCTAATATACTCAACTCTTGACGATAGGGACAAAGCGTTTGTGTGGCTTGAAAAGTCCTTCGAAGACAGAGCTTGCTGGCTGATAGAGATGAACGTCGAGCCTGCCTTTGAGCCAATCAGGAACGATCCGAGATTCCATGATCTGGCAAGACGGGTCGGATTAGATAAATGATGGCGGAGAGAACAGGACTCGAACCTGCAAGCCCTTACGGGCGGTAGTTTTCAAGACTACTGCATTACCAATTATGCTATCTCTCCGCACCAGTGGGCGAATTAAAAATATACTGCAATGCGGCTGCGGAAACAACTCCGAAGTCAATCGGATCGGCGAGGTTTTTTTGAATATTCGAAAATCCGGCAAAAATGCAGACATGCTAGAATTTTTGGATGCAGCTTGAATCGCTCGACGTTCAAAGTTTTCGCAACCTTCAGGGCGGCATTTCCTGCGGGCGAGGGCTGAACATACTTGTCGGCGAAAACGGCCAGGGTAAGACGAACTGGCTCGAAGCGATCTGTGTACTTGCATCTACCCGCTCTTTCCGGACGACAAAATTGCAGGAGGCGGTCAATTTCGGTGAGGATGCGGCATTTGTTCGCGGCAATGTTCGCGAGTCACCCGAGATCGTTCGCGAACTCCGGGTCGTTATTCAGGGAAACATTAAGACCCTGCTATTAAACGACAAGAAGGAAACGGTCCAGCGATACCTTGGACAGCTTCACGCCGTCGTTTTCAACGCTGACGAGCTTGAGATCGTCCGCGGCCAGCCTGACGCCCGCCGCCGTTTTCTGGACGCAGGCATTACGTCGCTGCACCCGCCGTTTGTCCAGGTTTTGGTAGATTACAATCGCGTCATCAAACAGAAAAATGCGCTGCTGCAAAACGCACGCGAGATCGGTCAAACGATCGACAAGACAGCTAATCTGTTGGAACCCTGGAATGAACAATTGGCGTCCCTCGCAGCCAAGATCCATAAAGCACGGACGCGTTTTGTCGAGCGGCTCAACGAAGTGCTGGAAAAGAAATTGTTTGGCCGCGAAGAGACCTCCGTTCAATACGTCTCGTCGTTAGAGGGCAAAGGCGATCTGGATGATTATAAAACGCTTATTACAGAGCGTTTGCAACTGCGTGTACAGGCAGAGGTCGTCGCGGGCCATGCATTGATCGGGACACATCGTGATGAGCTTGAGATCTCGTTTGACGGCCACGACCTACGCAAATTCGGCTCTGCCGGCCAGCAGCGAAGCGCTCTGCTGCTGCTGCTGTTAGCAAATATAACGGTTTACAATGCGACACGCGGCGAATATCCCCTCTTTCTGCTCGACGACATTGACGCCGAACTCGACTATGCGCGGATCGGCCAACTGCTCGAATATCTCGCAGGCAAAACGCAGACATTTGTAACCACGTCGAAGGATAGTTTTGTCCCAAAATTCGGCTCAAATTCCACCCTTTTCAGGGTCGCGGGCGGCACCGCTGGAATTCAGTAAAATAAAGCTGTTTATTGGCCTTTCCGCCTGTCCAAATTCCTTCAAAAATGGTAAAATTCTCTTTTAGATTTCACGTAGTTTTTTCGTCCGTGAGCACTTCAAAAAAGCAGACATTTATTCGGTACTTTATTAATCAAGACCCACAGGATCTTAAGACAGAGGTTTTCAAAATTGGTTAAAGCAAAACAGGAATACGGAGCAGATCAGATAACAGTTCTTGAGGGACGCGACGCGGTGCGCAAGCGTCCGGCGATGTATATTGGCTCGACCAGCGAGATCGGTCTGCATCATTTGGTTTACGAGGTTGTAGATAATTCGGTTGACGAGGCGCTTGCAGGCTATTGCGACACCATCGATGTCGTGATCCACATGGACAACTCGGTCACGGTCGTTGATAACGGCCGCGGCATCCCGACCGATATACA
>JAYVDQ010000193.1:0-6987 GCA_043749325.1 Chloracidobacterium sp.
CGGATTTGTATTGGCCCCGTTAAAGTTCTGGCCGACCCCGATGTTGCCGTTCGCGGCATCCTCAGCGTTGACATTGAGTGTCGTGCCAATCGGTGCTCCCGACCCCAAGGTGACATCCGCGTTGGTATTCAGACCGCTGACATTGCTGATGCTCAGAACAGCCGGATCAAAGTGGATGCTGTACTGGATACCGACCTCGTTACCTTGAGCTTCCAATTCAACCTCGGCAAAGACATCAGTGTTAATCGCTCCCGACACGGATACCAGTCGGACGGCACGTTCGGCCGTTGCCGCCGCCGGTTCGTGGGCCACGCCATCCGTGCTAACCGCCCCGCCTTCCGGTTCTGCTGGACGGGTGCAGCCGAGGTTGGTGATGGTGGCAGGGCCGGCGGTTGGGGTTGGCTGCCAGCCCGGTGTATTCGGATCGAAGTCCGTTGTTCCGTCATGACGGGCGTAGGCGTCAATTGCCGTTCCGTCGGTCGCACCGAGCAGGCCGTCGCCAAACGTAACTCTCGGACCGGCATCGAGACGCTGCTGTTCGTTAGGCCCACTCGCCGGACAATCGATACCGCTCAAGAACCGTTGATACTGGATCTGATCGCCGACATTGACGTCTCGGTCGCCACCCCCCGGAACTCCAAGAGCAGTGCGGTTGACGTCACCCTCAAAACCGAAGACCGGCGTAGGATTTGGACTGGGCGTCGGCGTAGGAGTTGGGATAGGCGTCGGTGTCGGTGTCGGCGTTGCCGGGAAGTCATCGTTCTGGATCGTGCCCTGGCCTTCGCCGTCACCGATCAGAGCGTTGACCGGATTGTTCGAAAGACGAACGAAAAAGGTCTCGTTCGGTTCGATAGTGGTGTCGCCGTTGACAAGGACCGTTATGGTCTTTGTAACCTCGGCCGGCCCAAAGTTGAGCGTCCCGGTGGTTGGAACGTAATCGTTGTTTGCCACCGTCGCCGTTCCGTCAATCGTCTGGTACTGGACGGCAGTGGCAAAACCCGTTGCTCCCGTCTTTGTGACCGTAAAGACAAACGCTGTCGTTCCCGCATTGCCCTCGAGCTTAGCCACGTCGTCGATGACAAACACCGACGGGGCCGTCAGCGTATCCGTATCCGTCGCAGAGTTATTTGAGGTGTTCGGGTCGCCCGCTAAAGTAACAGTGGCGGTATTGCTAAGCGTACCCGTCGCACTTGCCGAGATCGCAGCCGTTACCGTGTAGGTTACCGAGGCTCCGGCCGGCAGATTTACCGTGTCACTTATGTTTCCCGAACCTGAGGCGGTACACGTACCTCCGCCGGAACCGGTACATGTCCATGTAGCGGTCAATATTGCCGGGAATGTATCTGCAACAGTCGCACCCGTCGCAGGTATAGCTCCCGGATTCGACGCCGTGATCGTATAGGTAACCGATCCCCCAGGCACCGCCGTCGTCACACCGTCCGTCTTTGTGATCGAGAGGTCGGCCACAGTATTGGCAAGATTGAAATAAGCAACTGGTTGATCATGGTCAGAAATGCGGAGTTCATTGGTGCTTTCGTAGTTCTTTACGGCAAAATCCGAATCGTTGCGTGCGTATGCGAAGCGGTTTAGGATCGCAAGCGACGGTGGATTAACAATAATATGGTCGAGCGTCTGCGCGTTGCCGTCAAAGTTGTAAGAGTACTGTTGGAGGGCCGTGAGATTGTCAACGAGATCCGTCTGATTTGGATTTACCAGATCCGCGGACGGCAAAACTACTTGATCTGCGGGGGCGGGCGTTCCCAAAATCGTGCCTATAGAATCGACAAAGCCATCATTTACCCGAAAGGCATTCATATCGCCCACGGTGATGATCTTCTCAGTCGCGTTTGCGACTTGACGCCCCTGTATGTAATTTGCCAGGAACTCTGCCTGCTTGCGGCGTTTTTCGCGCACGCGGGCTCCCACCGTTCCCGATCCCGCAACCGTCGTGTCGTCAACCCCATTAAGCGATCGGAGATGATTTACGATTACCGTGAATCCCAGCGTGCCCCCGCCGGGGCGCGGGATGCTGGCAATAAGAACGAGCGGCGGACGGTCGTTGAGGATATCCAGGCCTCCGGTGTTTGGATCAACGTAGTTGTTGCAGGTTGACGGCGTTACATGGTCACAACCCGCTACCTCGAGTTGCGTCACGCTGGTCGGCGTAACGCGCGATTGCTTGACGAGGTATCCGACGTCGATGCCGCCAATGTCGTTCCCCTCTACGAGATAAGCTGTGTAGTTTGGGTTAGGTAGGGCATCAATGGTCACGGCATCGCTGTTGATCTGCGCGGCCACAGCCTGCAGGGTAGTGAGGTTCTCCATCTCTTGGACGCCAATTACATCCGGATAGCGCTGGACGGTGCGAACGACCAGCGACGCCTTCACGACCCGTCGATTGAAGGCCGCGGCCGTCAAGACCGGATCGCTGGTGCTCGGATCGTTAACTGTGTCAAAGAAACGCTCCATGTTGAACGATGCGACGGTGAGTTCGTTGGCGGTCGGAACGGGCACAGCAGTTGATCCCGGCTGTATCCCGACGACCGGAGGCGTCGCCGCATCGGGGTCGATCGTATAAACCCGGAAGGCATAGTCGAGCGGGCCGGTGATGTTTGTTATCACCGTGCCGGCGGCGACGTCAATGGCGGTAGTCCCCGGTTGGGCATCGCTATCGACGCGAATCCTTTGCGGGTTCTCGTCAAAGCGCGGAACGTTTACCGGGTTCGGCGCCGGAACCGGATCTGAGATTGCGATGCCCGGCTCGCGGAAAGGGCGCGCCACGCCGGTAACGACGCCGATAAAGACACCGTTTGAGCTGACCGTGGCGCTCGGTTCCGTTATAGTTCCCTGCGTCGCACCGCTTACCGTCAATGAAGGCACCGTAACCCGCATGCCTTCAAATTCTTCGAGCGAGTCGAGCGGATTGCTCGTGCCTGACGGAGCGGTCGTCTCAGCGGCCGTGATGGTATGTGGCACGGGTAATGGGTTGCCGGTCGAGAGCAGGGTGACTGTTGGCGTTATTAGCTCTGTAGTCGGTGGACTGGTCGGGTCCTGCGAAGGAATGAATTCCTGAACTGTGCCAGAAACCTGTACGGAATTTCCGATCGCGGCCGCCGCTGGCGGCGCTGATGAGGTGAATACAAAAATACCTTCGGATGTATTGGGATTAGCATCGATGGTGGCGTCCGGTTCCTGTAGAAAGAACCCGTTGCTCTTCAAGCCAGTTACTATTCCAATCGTGGTGACGGGATTCCCAACCAATGGAGACGTGCTGCCGCTGCTCTGAATTGTATGGATCGGGGTGGCAGTCACATCGTCATTACTGATCGTGCCGAGGCCTTGCACGCTGGTGGGCGTAGCATTGACCACGTTAGTAACGTTGACGAAGAAAGTTTCGTTTGCTTCGGGCGTATTGTCGCCATTAACGGTCACAGCGAAGGGATAGGTGCTGTTGCCTACCGTAATCGTCTGACCTGTGAGGCTCTGTGCGACATAGTCGCTGCCTGCATTGGCGGGATTTGTGGTGCCGTCGGCGGTGGCAATGTCAAAAGTTACACCGCCTGCAGGTGCCGATGCACTTAGACTGACGGTGAAGTTAAAGAGTGTCGTGCCGCTATTGGTTTCGGCTTGCGTTACGTTGTTGATCGAAATGGTGATACCACCACCTCCACCGCAAGGAGCCAACGTGGTAACAGTGTTCCGCGGATTCGGTGCTCCGGCCGTGAAATCGGTAGCGTTTTGGTCAGTGTCCGTGCACCCGTTGGCGCCTCTCAAATCCGCAGTAGTGTTGCTCGGTGCGGGGGTTGGGCCTGTCCCTTCAAAACAGTTCGCACCGCTGCCATAACCGGCTAAATCAATGATGGTTGCTCCGGTTGGACAAGAGCCGGTCAGCGCCGTCGTAGTGTTGACGAGGGCGATCTTGCCGGCGGTTGCCGACATGGCGATCGTGCCGGTTGCGTCCGGAGTCGGAAGATTTGTCGTCCCTCCAGCCCCTACCGCTTCTTGAACCAGATAGTACTGACCTGGTTGAATTGTTACATTAGTAAGATTCGTCACGGCCCACGACGTGCCAGCCGACGAGGTATACTGCACAGACCAACCATTTACATTAACAGCCGCATTACCACGATTAAACAACTCGATAAAGTCGTTCTTATAGGTAGCTCCGCTGTTTCCACCCCCTCCGTAAACCTGGCTAATTACGATCCCCGACGAGACAAACAGTGACTTACGATCCGGACGGAGTCCTATTGCTTTTGACACTAATTCTAGATCCGCAGATGACTCAGAGATGAACAGATTCTCGACTCCGGGCGATCTTATTTGACGCCACTTGTTTGTTCCCCGCATCAAACTGCTTGCACCAGGGGTATGTTTCCCAGCTAAATTTGCTTCCGAATCCATAAAAGCGAAACGCGGGCCCTCGGGATCGGCAGCCATTACGCTTACCAGCAAGCTATAAAAGGTAGCGATGAAAAAAATGACAATGGCGAAACGGTATGAATAACTATGTTTAGACATATTATGAGCCGATAGCAATACTAAGCGATCTTTGAAACCTTGTGATCAAAACGTAAATAGTCAGCACTTACGAAAAATCTGCGTTATGAATTAAAACTATGCCGAGCTCTTAATGGCTTTGTATTAACTAACGAAATGTTTCGGAACTTCTTGCTTAAGTATAAGTATGTTTTTCGGAAAATCAAAGAAATACGGGTTGCCGGAACGCTAAGTTTTTGCGCATCCGTGCACACCATCCTAACTTCGTCTATTTCACCAACTTTAAGTTTTTCACTTCAGTATTGGGCAGGAGCGTACGTCTGAGTTGTGGCTCGGCGGAGTGATTCGAAACCTTAAGGTGATTTATTAATTTTTCTTAACTCATCAGCCTTACTGAGGAAAGTAGCTCAAAACTATCAGCATGCGCCGGTTTTTTGCACGGTTTACGGCCGTTGTATTTGGCATGAGGGGCACGCTGGCACCCAGGCCTTTTGCAACGATCCGCCCTTCGGGAATGCCCATTGAGGCAAACTTTTCTGCTACCGCATAGGATCGCTTTTCGGTAACGGACTGGATCAAGCCGGGATCGCCGCTGCTGTCGGTGTAGGATTCGACGGCGATGCGATAGTCCGGGCTGTTGTTGAGAATTTCGGCGAGCGAGGTCAGTTTACCGTCCGCTTGCGGCACAAACGTGCTTGTGCGAGGTCCGGTCCAGAGAGTTTCCTGCAGGGTCAGGACGATACCGCGTTCATTTTTTGCCACTGTACCAAAGGTTTTGAGAGATGCCATCAAATCGCCTTCGGCTGCACGGACACTAGCGGCCTTAAGCTCTTTTTCATTTTGCTGCTGGATCGCCTTTTTTTCGTTCTCGACGGTGGTGAGCTTAGCGTTCAAATTATCAATTTCAACTTTGGCACGGCCAAGGTCTTCACGAAGTTTGCCGTTCTCGTCACGCAGATCTTTGACCTGATTTGAATAATTCAACACATCGCGTTCCGCCAGCTCGCGGTTTCTGGTCTCGCGTGCCAATTCGCCTTTAATATTGGTGATCTGGTTTTGGGCGTCTGTAAGACGGCTTTCGGCACTGCGGATCTCGGAATCGGTGCGGATCTTTTCGTTTCGTTTTTCGCGGGCCGCTTTCCGCTCAATGGCCAGCGATTCGGCCTTGACGGAGGCGCTGATAGACTTTCGAGCGGAGATATCTATCGTGTCCGAATCACGTCCTGCCTCCCACGCATTAGTAGCGTTTTGCAGGAGCGTATCGGCCTCGGTAAGCTCAGCCGGTGCATCCCGTTCCGCCCCGGCAAATCTTGCGAGCGCTACGGCCTGTTTGGCTTGAAGAATGGCCGAAGGCGTTTTTGCATAATCCGTTTCGGCGATCTCGGGCGTACGCGGATCGCGAAAATAATCACTGCTGTTACCAAAATAGGAGATCGACGGGGATGTTCCGATTCGCTGGCCATTTGCCGCGACCGGGTACAGGTTTTCGAGCATGATCGTCTGGCTTGGCCGCGTGACGAGAAAGTGCGGTTCGGCCGTGATTATCAGAGCAAATGTTTGCAATGGCGTCGTCACCGTCATTTTTGAATCTATAAAAAATAATCCGCTTCGTTTGATCTCGCCGAGGTTATCAGCAGTCCCGTTGGGCGAGATCGCCCACAGGACGTAAGTCGCATAGCCCGCTCCCAGCTCAAAGGGACGCGGCATTTTCTCAACCGAAAGTTCGATCCTTGTTCCGGTTCGGCCGGTACGTTTTACTTTCGCCTCGCCTTTCATTCGCGGGAAACGGGTCGTCCCGCGAAATTGTACCGTCACAAGGTCGTCCAGCGGATAGGTGATCGCAGTTGTTTTTCGGGCGACATCGACCTGTGCGGACACAAAAACGCTCGAAACCGATATCAGGACCAACAAAAAGATCAACATGACCGGGTTGGAAATCTTCATATATTTTCTCCGTTAAGAATGCGCTGTAGAAAAGATGCCATAATTCTTTTGATAGTTGCAAGGATTACCATCTTGGACATCCTGTTGCTATCTACAGTATATTCAACCTTTTGTAGAAGAAATGAACGATTTTCAGAGGTTGCTAAAATACGTCCGTCCATATTGGCTCATTTTTATTCTGGCCTTTGTGGCGATGATCCTCGGAGCCGTATTTGAAACGGCCACGGGAGCCCTGCTCGTTCCGATATTCAATCAATTTCTGCAAACGGTCCCCGCTAAAGCAAAAACTCTTTTCGATCTTGACGGGCTCATACCAAAAAACGACTGGTATCGGGCCTGGGTGATGATCTCAGTTCTTCTACTCTCCTTTACGATATTAAAGGGTGTTGCCGAGTATTTTTCATCATACTTAATGGCCCGTATAGGCCAATCGGCGATTCTCAAACTCCGCAGCGAGCTTTACGAACATTTGTCAAAACAGTCCGCCGTTTTTTTTGAGAGGCATCGCACGAATTATCTCGTTTCCAGATTGGTTGTCAGTTG